>MKUB01000001.1:0-31149 GCA_001898545.1 Sphingomonadales bacterium 63-6
GACTTATCGCATACACAAAGACACCGATCGCGGGGAAATTGTGCTGCAGCGGTTGCAGACGGAAGGCTGGGCCGATCTCTACGCATTCGACGATGCCCGAGTGACCGATGGCGATATTTCCAACGCCAATTTCGTCTGTGCCGTCTCGCCCGAAGCGCCTTTCGGCTTCCACCTGATGTTCGGCTGCTATCGCGGAGATGTTCGCTATGGCCTGTTCAACCGTTCGCTGACCGTCGAGGCACTCGATGGCGAAGAACGGCGCGAGTTGGGTGACCTTGCGGAATTCGCCCGCTTCCTGCGCGAAGAGGCTGGGCTGGGGCTTTCCGACGAGGCGCTGGAACGCGCCTGGGTGAAGATCGGCGGCTGACCCGCGGCAGGCGGGGGCATAATCGCGCCGGCTGCTGCTGCAGGCTCTGGATCATTCGGCGCTTTCAGGCTTTTCAATTTGCGTGAGAATTTCCAGAACCATTGGCGGCTTCCGCCTTGACCGTATCCTGCTGGGGCTGTTGCTGGCGGGATGCGTCGCCCTCGCAGGAAGGGCGTGGCTGGAGGATCACCCGGAGCATAATCCCTGGTCCCCGCTCGACCTGGCAGACCCGCCGGGCTGGGCAACCAGCCGCAAGCTTACCGCCTTGCGGGATGATCCCGCGGAATGCCGCGCAGTGCTGGAGCGTAGCGGGGTGGAGTTCGCTCAGCTTGAGCCTGCTGGAGAAGGGGAATGCCGCAGGGAAAGTCGAGTGAGGTTGGCGAATAGGCCTTTGGGTGCCGATGCTCCCATTGCCAGCTGCGCAGTGACGGCAGGAATGGCCTATTGGCTGAGGCACAGCGTGGAACCTGCGGCGCGGGAACTGCTCGGCTCTCCGGTCAATCGGGTGGAGCATCTCGGCACCTTTAGCTGCCGCCGGATGTATAATCGGGAGGATGCCCCGTGGAGCGAACACGCCACCGGCAATGCCATCGATATCGCCGGTTTCGTGCTGGAAGATGGCCGGAGGATCAGCGTGTTGCGAGACTGGCCGGGGGACGGGCAGGGCAGCCTGTTCCTGCACCGGGTACGGGACGACGCGTGCAATGCCTTCGGCACAGTGCTGTCGCCTGAATATAACGCAGCCCATGCCGATCACCTGCATCTGGATCAGCAAGGAAGGGCATGGGGCGTCTGTCGTTAAGGCACCGGCCCAATCAGTGCGAAGTGGGGCCACCTGCCGGAGGGCCGGACATGAAGATGGTCTGCACCTGAATCTTGCCGCCCCGGACGATGAATTCCTCCGTCGCCTTCATCGGTCCCATTTCCCAGGTCATGAAGCCGACATCGCCTTCTTCCCAGACTTTGGTGACATTCATCTTGGGAGGGCCACCATTGCCAGCACCGGGGGGCGGGGCGGAAGGCGCAGGGGCTCCCGCCGGGCGCTTGAACATGTTTTCGAACAAGCCGCGAATGGCTTCCTTGCCCTGAAAGGCGCGGCCTTGCTGCAGCACCACGGCGTCATCGGCATAATCGGCCATGATCGCATCGACATTGCCGCCGGAGGAAACGTGACGGTTCACGATTTCTGTGGGCGTTAGGTCGGCTGCATTGGCAGTGCCTGCAACACCCACAATCGACAGGGCGACAACGCCCAGCATCTGAAATTTCATTCCACTCTCCCCGGCGCGCCAGCGCCCATTATCCGTCAGCAACCAACGGCCCACGGCAAGGCGCGAACCGTCTGGTTGGTCTCTTTACCGCGTCAGACCGGCGACGGATAGTTAGGATACGAAGTTTTCAGAGCGCTTCGAGTGCATATCCGGCAGAGCGAACAGTGCGGATCGGATCGGGAGAATTGCCTACGGTAATTGCCTTGCGCAGGCGGCGGATGTGGACGTCCACCGTACGTTCCTCGATCTCGCTGCCGGTGCCCCATACGCCGTCGAGCAACTGCCCACGGCTGAACACCCGGCCAGGGCTTTCCATGAAGAACTTCAGCAGGCGATATTCCGTCGGTCCCACCGCAAGCTGCTGCCCGCGCCGTTCCACCCGGTGCGCCACCGGATCGAGCTTCAGATCGCCCACTTCCAGCATTTCACCGGCAAGGGCAGGCCGCACACGCCGCAGCACGGCGGAAACGCGGGCGAGCAATTCGCGCGGAGAAAAGGGTTTGGTCAGATAATCGTCCGCGCCGGTTTCCAGCCCGCGCACCCGGTCATCTTCCGCTTCTCGTGCAGTGAGCATGATGATCGGGACATGGGCAGTCGCCTTGTCGCGGCGCAGGCGGCGGCAGACTTCGATGCCGCTCGTCCCCTCGATCATCCAGTCGAGGATCACGAGATCGGGGACATCTTCGTCCGCAAGCATCAAGGCTTCGTCGCCATCGGCGGTGGTGCGGACATTATAGCCTTCGCTCTGGAAACGATATTCCAGCAGCTCGGCCAGAGCAGGGTCGTCTTCAACGAGAAGAAGTTTCGGTGCGGCCACGTTTTGGGTTCCGGTTTGTTTCAGAGCCCCCACCACCACAAAGATGTTACAGGATTACGACAAACTTGCTCGTGTCATGCCGTAGCTCGATTTTCGTCATCTGTCTCGCCGTCCAGTTCGGGAACATAAGTGCCCGTGGCGGCAAAATAGACCATTTCGGCCACGTTGGTGGCATGGTCGCCGATGCGTTCGATACTGCGGGCAATGAACAGCAATTGCGCGGCCGTGCTGATGGTGGCGGGGCTTTCCATCATATGGCTGACGAGGTTGCGGAAGATGCTTTCATAGAAAGCGTCGACCTTCTCGTCGCGGGCAATCACTTCGCGGGCGGTCACCGGGTCGCGCGCGGCATAGGCGGTGAGTACGTCGTGGACCATTTCAGCCGCCACTTCGCCCATGGCGGGCAGCAGGGTCAGCGGGTCGAAATGTTTGCGGGCCTGAATCTCGTTCACGCGCTTGGCGATGTTCTTCGCATAATCACCAATTCGTTCCAGCACGCCCGCGATCTTCAGGGCGGCGATCACTTCGCGCAGATCGTCCGCCATGGGCGCGCGCAGGGCGATGATGCGCACCGCCAGCTTGTCCACCTCGATTTCCAGCAAGTCGATCTTCTTGTCGCGCCGCACCACTTCGCGGGCGAGGGTCTCGTCATGCTTTACCAGCGCCTGGAGCGATTCCTGAATGGCAAGCTCGGCCAAGCCGCCCATCTCCGCGATCAGGCCACGAAGCCGGGTGATGTCCTCATCGAATGCCTTGACCGTGTGTTCGCTGCTCATCAGCCATACCGCCCAGTAATATAATCCTTGGTGCGTTCTTCGCGCGGATTTGTGAAAATGTCGGAAGTCTGGCCGTATTCGACCATCTTTCCAAGGTGGAAGAAGGCAGTGCGCTGAGAAACGCGCGCAGCCTGCTGCATCGAGTGAGTAACGATGACGATGGCGAAGCGGCCCTTCAACTCGTCGATCAGTTCCTCGATACGCGCAGTGGCGATCGGGTCCAGGGCGGAGCAGGGTTCGTCCATCAGGATAACTTCGGGGTCGACCGCGATGGCGCGAGCGATGCACAGGCGCTGTTGCTGGCCGCCGGAAAGGGCAGTGCCGCTATCGGCAAGGCGATCCTTCACTTCGTCCCACAGGCCCGCGCGGCGCAGCGAGCGTTCGACGACCACGTCGAGATCGGCCTTGCTTTCCGCCAGCCCGTGAATCTTCGGGCCATAGGCGATGTTTTCGTAAATGGTTTTCGGGAAGGGATTGGGCTTCTGGAAAACCATGCCCACCCGGGCGCGAAGCTGCACCACATCCATGCCGGATTTATAGATATCCTCGCCATCCAGCATGATCTCACCTTCCACGCGCGCAGCGGCGATGGTGTCGTTCATGCGGTTGAGCGTGCGCAGGAAGGTCGATTTGCCGCAGCCGGACGGGCCGATGAAGGCAGTGACATATTCGGTTTCGATATCGATCGAAACCTCGTCGATAGCCTTCTTGTCGCCATAGAAGACGGAGACCTTGTTGGCGCTCATCTTCGGCATGGTGGGGGCGGAGGTTTTTTCTGTGGTCACCACTTCTTCTCGAACCGGTTGCGCAGGTAGATGGCGAGGCCATTCATCACCAGCAGGAACATCAATAGCACAATAATCGCCGCCGATGTCCGTTCGACGAAACCACGGTCGATTTCGTCGGACCAGAGGAAAATCTGGACCGGGAGCAGGGTGGCGGGCGAAGTGAAGCCGTCGGGCGGCGTGGCGACGAAGGCGCGCATGCCGATCATCAGGGCCGGCGCGGTTTCACCCAGAGCGCGGGCCATGCCGATGATCGTGCCGGTCAGGATGCCGGGCAGGGCCAGCGGCAGCACGTGATGAAACACCACCTGGATCGGGGAGGCACCCAGTGCCAGCGCGCCGTCTCGGATGGAAGGCGGTACCGCCTTGATCGCGTTGCGGCCCGCGATGACGATGACGGGCATGGTCATGAGCGCGAGCGTGAGGCCCCCGATTAGCGGGGCCGAGCGATAGCTGGGGAAGACGGTGAGGAACACCGCCAGTCCCAACAGGCCGAAGATGATCGAAGGAACCGCCGCCAAATTGTTGATCGATACTTCGATGATGTCGGTCCAGCGGTTCTTCGGGGCGTATTCCTCAAGATAAAGCGCAGCCAGCACACCCACAGGGAAGGCGAAGGCCAGCGTGATGAGCATGGTCAGCATCGAGCCCTTCAGCGCGCCCCAGATGCCGACCAGCTGAGGATCGGTGGCGTCCGAACGGGCGAGGAAGCCCATGTCGAAATTCTTCTGCAGCTTGCCCTCGGCCTTGAGCTGTTTCGCCAGAGGTTGCAGCGCGGCCTGCCCATCGCCTGAATAGGCGGAGGCCAGCCTGTGTGAGGCGGGGACCATCATCACGGATTTGCCGCTGAGAATGGAGGGATCGGCGATGATCGAGCGGGCGACATCGCGCCACGCCTCGGAGTTAAGCTGCTCTGCGCCCTCTTCGCCGAGCGACTTGGCTGCGTAGAACTGGACCACGGCGGGCAGTCCCTGCGCTTCCAGCGACTGGATGGCGTTGGGCTGTGCAAGCACGGCCGGATCCCCGGTGATGCCGGATTCCGGGAAGTCGATCTCCACCGCGAGTTCCACGCGCTTGAAGCCCGAAATGCCGTTCGACGCCATGGTGATCAGCAGAAATGCCAGCACCGCGATGGAGAACAGGATGGATAGCAGGCCGGCCAGCTTGAAGCGCCGTTCCGCAGCGTAACGTTTGCGGATGCGCGCCTCGAAAGCCGGGGTGCGGGTGGGGAGGATTGCCTCACTCATAGGCTTCACGGAACCTCTTCACCACGCGCAGGGCCACGATATTCAGGCCCAGCGTTACAAGAAACAGCACGAAACCCAGGGCAAAGGCGCTGAGCGTCGCGGGATGGTCGAAGCTGGCCTCGCCGGTCAGCATGGCCACGATCTGCACGGTCACCGTCGTCATGGCTTCCAGCGGATTGCCGGTGAGGTTCGCGGCATAGCCTGCAGCCATCACCACGATCATGGTTTCACCGATGGCGCGGCTGATGGCCAGCATTACGCCTGCCACGATGCCCGGCAGGGCGGCAGGAACCAGTACGCGGCGGATCGTCTCGTTAGTCGTCGCGCCCATCGCCAGGCTGCCATCGCGCATGGCCTGCGGCACGGCGGCGATGGAATCGTCGGCCATGGAAGAGACGAAGGGGATGATCATCACGCCCATCACCAGACCAGCGGCAAGCGCGCTTTCGCTGGAGGCGTTGGAGATGCCGATGGACACCGCCATGTCGCGAATGGCGGGCGCGATAGTGAGCGCCGCGAAATAACCATAGACCACGGTCGGCACGCCCGCGAGAATCTCCAGCGCGGGCTTGAGCCATTTGCGCCATGTGGGGCTGGCATATTGCGTAAGGTAGATCGCGCTCATCAGGCCGAGCGGGATGGCTACGATCATGGCGATGATCGCGCCGATATAGATCGTGCCCCAGAACAGCGGGATGGCGCCGAAGCGGCTCGGGTCCGCAGCTTCCACCGAACTCATCGGATCGGGGCCCCAATGAGTGCCGAACAGGAAGGAGATCGGATCGATCATGCCGAAGAAGCGGACGGTTTCGAACACCAGCGACAGGAAGATGCCCAGCGTGGTGAGGATCGCCACCAGCGATGCGCCCAGCAGGATCATCATGACAATCCGCTCCACCCGGGTGCGGGCGCGAAAATCGGGGCGCAAGCGCGTGAACGACCATGCGCCGCCAAGGAAGGCGATTACCAGCGTGGCGGCAATGCCGATCATGTTCATCCGTGAAATCGCCTCACGGAAAGGTTCGATCAGCGGGCGCGCCTGCGGATTGAACACCGCATGGGCGGCCCCGGTGGCTACCGCGCGGGCCTCGCCCAGGATCGTCTCGCGCTGCATGCCGAAGACAGGCAGGTCCGCTGCGGCCGGATCGGCCAATACGGATTGCGTCACCAGAGAAGGCGCAATGGAGCCCCAGACCACGATGAACAGCACCGCCGGGATGACGATCCACAGCGCCACATACCAGCCATAGGCCGAGGGCAGCGAGGCAAGGCGCACGTCAGGCGCGGCGCGGCGGAAGCTCCAGGCGCGCGCACGGGCTGCGAGCCATCCCGCGAGCCCGAGCCCGAGGGCGAGGAGAAGCAGGATGGCTGGCGACATGATGCAAGCTCGTCCTTATTATTCGAAGTCGGACGCGCTGAGCACGGTATATTCGGTAGCCGCCTTGGTGCTCTTGGCCAGTACGTCATCGGGGCTCACGACCAGGCCGATCTTGGCCAGCGGGCCGTCCTTGCCCCAGTTCTTCACCCATTCGGCCAGGAACTGCTTCAGGCCCGGAATTGCGTCCAGATGGGCCTTCTTGACGTAGATGTAGAGCGGACGGGCGCCGGGATAGGCGAAGCTTGAAATATTGTCATAGGTCGGCACGACGCCATTGACCTTGAGGCCGTTGAGCTTGTCGGCATTCTCTTCGAGATAGGAATAGCCGAACACGCCGACTGCCTTCGGGTTGCTCTCGATTTTCTGGACGATCAGATTGTCCTGCTCGCCCTGATAGACATAAGCGCCGTCGCCGCGCACTTCGGTGCAGATCTGCTTGAACTTGTCCTCGTCGCTGTCCTTCAGCGCCTTCATGGCCGGATCGGTTTCACAGCCCTTTTCAAGGATCAGTTCCTTGAGCGCGTCACGCGTGCCCGAAGTGGAAGGCGGGCCATAGACCAGGATGGGGTCGGCCGGCAGGGAGGGATCGACATCCTTCCAGGTCTTGGCGGTCTGATCCTTGCCGAAAGGCTTGGCCGCCAGCGCCTTGTAGACGATTTCGGGGGTGAGGTTCATCTCGATCCCGCCCTTGTCAGCGGCGAAAGCGATGCCGTCGAGGCCTACCTGGATTTCGATGATGTCCGTCACGCCATTGGCCTGGCAGGATTCGAATTCGGACTTCTTCATCCGGCGCGAAGCATTGGTGATGTCCGGTGTCGCCGCGCCCACGCCAGCGCAGAACAGCTTCATGCCGCCGCCGGTGCCGGTCGATTCAATGATCGGCGACTTGATGTCGTGATTCGAGCGGGCCAGCGATTCCGCAACGGCCTTGGCAAAGGGATAAACAGTGGAGGAGCCCACCGCGCGGATCGAGTCGCGGGTTGCGCCGCCGCCATTGCTGCCACAGCCGGAGAGCACCAGAGCGGCGGAAATCAGGGGGAGGGCGAGAAGTGCTTTGGTCTTCATGGTCATGTCCCGAGCTGTGAGGCTGGATGCCTCGTGGCTACTGCCCGCGCGATGTTTGAGTTATGTGACACATGTATGACATTCCTATCGATTCTGTTCGATAGTCGGTAATTTCACGGTCACAACTGTGCCTTCACCCTTCTTGCTGGTGATATCGAGGCGGCCCCGATGGCGCTCGACGATGTGCTTTACGATTGCCAAACCCAGGCCTGTTCCGCCCGCCGCGCGACTGCGGCCGGGATCGGTGCGATAGAAACGCCGGGTAAGGTGCGGAATATGTTCCGGATCAATGCCTTCGCCCCGGTCGGTGACGATCAGGACGGCGCGGTCGCCTTCCTCGGTTTTCAGCAGAACGTCCACTGGCTGATCCTGCGCGCCATATTTGAGGGCATTGTCCACCAGATTGCGGACGAGCTGCTCAAGCTGCTGGGTATCGCCTCTTACCGGCACTTCCTGCTCCGGCACGGTGAGGTTGACCCGGGCCTTATCCTTGGCCGCACCGGCATCGCGGGCGGCTTTGGCCACCAGCTTTGCCAGATCGAGCTGCTCGGCGGGCTGATCGTGCTTCTCCGCCTCGATACGGGAAAGCGACATGAGATCGCTCACCAGGCTTTGCAGCCGCCGGGCTTCGCGCAGGACGGTGTCGAGGAATTTGGCCGCCGTTGCCGGATCGACGGAATCGCCTTCCTCGGTCAGCGTTTCGACATAGCCGATGATCGAGGCGAGGGGAGTGCGCAACTCGTGGCTGGCATTGGCCACGAAATCCGTGTGAGCGCGGCTGATATCGGCCTCGGTCGTGCGATTATGCAATTCGATCACCCAATAGCGATCGTTGATCGCGTGCAGGGTGATCTTCCAGATGCTGCGCGGCGTGGTGAGGCCCTGGATCGTGGCGGACCCGTCGCGCTTGCGATCAAGCAGCGCAATGGCTTGCGGATGGCGGAGCGCAACGCGAGCGTCCTGGCCGACGATATGTTTGCCGAACACCGTCCGGGCAGCGGAATTGGCGATGATGATGCGGTTCCTGTCCAGCAGCAGCAGCGGCAGGCTGAACTGCTCGATCATGTCGCGCATCCCGTCGCGCGTCAGTTGCACCGAATCGGCCTGGGGCTGGACTATCCGTTCCGCGGGCCGGACGATCCATAAGGAGCAGATCCACAGGAGCAGCACAGCCGCCACAAGCCACAAATCGGCGCCTGCCACGGCCATGCCGATACCGGTGGCGATTGCGATGAATACGCCGGGCCAGGGTTGGGAACGCAATTCGCTCATCGCTGCGCGCTTAGCCCCGCTGGAGGTGTGCCGCCAAGCATGAACAGGAGCATGTCATATTTGCGGGCGCGGCGGGATGGGAAAATCCTCAACCGCGATGAAGGACCGGAGCGTCGGGCGTCACCACGAAGGAGGCGAGGGTGCTGATCTGCCCACCCGGGGTTTCGACCCGGTCCATCACTTTCACGTCCGTCTTCCATCTTTCCCGCGTGATATCGAAAAGCTGGTAACCCCTTCTGTCGGTATAGAGGCTGAAATGCGGGTTGTTCCTCATCATGTGATCGAGCCCTGCTTCCCCCTTGCCGTTCCCTTCCGAGGAGATGGAGGCTGCCTGAAATTCCACCGCGACCTTTTGGCCGTCCGGATTCTCATCGTTTTCCGGCACTGAACCGACGAGGTGGCGATGATGATCGCCCGTGGCGATCACGACGTTGGACAATTTGTGCCGTTGTATGCTCTCGATCAGGCGCTTGCGGGCGGGGCGATAGCCGTCCCACAGATCCGTGGCGAACTGGGCTTCCGTCGCGTCCGGCTCCCTGAAATCGACCGGCATCACGATGATCTGTTGAGCCAGCAGGTTCCAGGTCGTTCCGGCACTGCCTAACCCTTGATCGAGCCAGTTTTCCTGCGCATCGCCGAGCACGGTGGGCGCCATATGCGCTTCGGGCGGGCAGGGGTTCTTACGGAAATCGTCGCCGCAAGGCTGATCGGCGCGATGAGACCTGGTATCCAGCACATGCATTCGCATCAGGCGGCCGTAATCGAGCCGCCGGTAAGCGCTGAGCCCACCGGCGGTGGGGAATTGGGCCTTGCGGACGGGCATGTGCTCATACCATGCCTGTAGCGCTGCATATCGACGCAATGCGAAAATCTCGGGGCTGGTTCCGTCCTGATCGAAGTCGCTGACCCAATTGTTGTCGATCTCATGATCGTCGAAGGAGACGGCAAAGGCACAGGCCGCGTGGGCTGCCTGCAAATTGGCGTCGCTCTTATATTGGGCATAGCGGCGGCGATAATCGTCGATGCTGTAGATTTCGCCGCCGACATGCTGGCGCACCGCAGTCCATTTATCGGGCCGTGGGCCGAGCGGGGTTGTCCCGCCTTCGTAAATATAGTCGCCATAATGGAAGATCAGGTCGAGGTCCGGCTCGGCGGCCAGATGCTTCCATGCGTCGTAATATCCCATCTCGTAATGCTGGCACCCACCCACGCCGATCCGCAGCCGCTGGACCAGCGCATCGCGAGCGGGCGCGGTGCGCGCCATGCCGACAGGGCTGACGTCTGAACCTGCAACCGCGAACCTGTACCAATAGGGTCGATGTGGCTGTAGCCCATCGACTTCGACATGAACCGAATGTGCCAGTTCGGGCAGGGCAACGCTTTCCCCCTTGCGGACAACGCGGGAAAATCCCTCATCCTCGGCCACTTCCCAGCGGACCGGCACACGGGCGGCGGGCATGCCCCCATGTTCGTCCAGGGGGCGAGGGGCAAGCCGGGTCCAGATCACGAAGCCATCCGGCCAGGGATCGCCTGCCGCCACGCCCAGCGTGAAGGGGTTGGCGCCAAGTGGGGCTGCGAATAGCGCGGATCGGGAAAACCCCGTGATCAGGGCAATGCTGCCTGCAGTCTTGATGAGTTGGCGGCGATCCAGGTTCATGGTTCTTCCTGTTGAAGGAGCAGGGGCGGGGAGGGATGTTTGGGAGGCTTCCGCCGGCAGCTTTTCAGGGAAAGCTGCCGGCGGCCTTGCGCAGTCCGTCAGAACTTGAGCGTGTAGGACAGGCTGTAAGAGCGACCGACCAGATCGTAGACCGTACTGGCCGCGTAGATGCCCGGTTCCCCGAACGCCATGTAGGGCGGCATCTTGTTGGTCAGGTTGTTGACGGCGAGATTGATGACGTGACTGCCAAGGTCGAGGCGGGCCGACAGATCGAAATAGGTGCGCGAAGGCACACTATTGTCGTCATATTGTTCCGCAGTCGCCATCCGGTCGCCCTTGCCGCCGCTCTGGTAACGGGTGCTTAAGGCGAGGCCCAACCGGCCGATGTCATATGTTGTGGTCAGGTTCGCGCGGACCTTCGGGTAATTATACTGGCCCTCGTAGAAGATATCGCCCGCCGGAGCGCCCGGCGTAGTCTCGAACGTGTGCTCGATGAGGTAAGTGCCGGCGAATTTCAGGCCCAGGAGGCCCGGACCAGCCTTGACCGCATAATTCATGCCGACGTCGATGCCCCGGGCCTGCATGCGTGAGATGTTGCCCTGCTGCGCGTTGACGTAAAGCGGAGCCCCGGCCGGAAGCAGGACGCCTTGTTGGGCAGTCGGCACGTCCGGCGTCTGGTTTCGCCCCTGGGCCTTGCAATATTGGTTATCGATCGTGGGCAGATCGACACACAGATTGAGGATCTGCGTGTAGCTCAGTTGGTAGATGTAATCCTCGATATCGATGTTCCAGTAATCGACGGTCATGTCGAAGCCCGGCAGGAAGCTCGGCTGCCAGACGAGGCCGAGGGTAAAACTGTTCGAGATTTCGGGCTTCAGGTCGGGATTGCCGCCGGTGGTGATGTGGGGACCGGTCTTGATGTCCGGCAACGGCGTTACCACCCCCAGTGCGCGGCAATTGGCTTCGCGGGTCGGGGTTTTGTTGATGTCGCCGGCTTCGCATGGGTCGCTGATTGAGCCGGTGGTCGTGCTGGTGACCATGGGCTCATACAATTCGCCGAAGTTCGGGGTGCGCACGCTGCGTGAGCGGACACCGCGCAGGGCAAGACCCTCGAACGGTTCCCAGATCACGCCTGCCTTCCACGCGTCGGTCCCGCCCACGGTGCTATAGTCGGAATAGCGATAGGCCAGTTCGAGATCCAGACGGCGTGCAAACGGGGCATCGGCGAATACGGGCACCACCAGTTCCGCGAAGGCTTCCTTGACGTCCGCCTCGACATCCAGTTCCGAACGCTTGCCGGGGCCGCCGCCATAGACGAGCTCGCCGGACAGGGCCAAGGGGTCGTCCCTGTTGGCCAGCGTATCCTTGCGGTATTCCACGCCCAGCGCGAACTTCACATCGCCGGCGGGCAAGCGGAACAGCGAGCCGTTGATTTCGGCGCCGGCGGACTGCTGGGTGATCGTGCGATATTCGTCACGGTCGCCCATGACGTAATTGAGCAGTTCCTGGCTGGGGGCCGCCTTGCTGAAAATGTTCAGCGGCACGCAGCCGGCTGCCCGCGCAGCCACATCGCGGCAGACCGGCAAGCCGTTCGGCCCGGTAACCACGTCACGGGCAGCCAGCCAGTGCGAGCGGATGGGCACATTGCCTTCGATGGCGTGATCCTTGAACCGGCCATATTGATAGAAGGCGCTCCAGTTCAAGCTGTCGGACAGGCTTCCGGTAAGCTCCGTGCCGACGGTAATCGTCTCGCGCTTGTGCAATTCGTCGCGCACGGGGAAATTGCCGTAGGTGCGGTCGATATTGAGTGAAGTCAGGCCATATTTCTGCATCACCGCGCGGATGGAATCCGGCAGGAAAGGATTGTCGAGATAGGCCTTGGCGCTGCCTACGCCCATGAAAGTGGTGCGTGTGTCGTCCCGATAATAGGTGCCCGCGCCGTCATAATTGTTCCGCGCATAGCTGAAGTAGCCAGACCAGGTGACGTGATCGGTAAGGTCATATTCCACGCGGCCCAGCGTGGATATCGCATGCTCCGCCCCGCGGAACTGGGTCATGTCCGTCAGGTTTCGGCCATCCCCGCCGCTACCCAGCGCGAACTGGGTGGGCGCCTTGTCCATATAGACGTCATGCACCATCGGGCGGACCGTGCCGCCATCTTCGAGCATGAAGCGCTGGTTCACGGCCTGGCCGTTTACCGCGCCGAGCCAGAAATTGGGCTCATAGGCATAGTAATGCTGCCGGTAGTTCCAGACGTGGATGCGGTCGGGAATGCCATCGGACGTGCCGGTATTGGCCAGATTGGGCAGGAGCAGCGGCTGCTGGGTCCAATCGTACCGGTCATACATGAACAGAGAGTCGGTCCAGGAATAGGTGCCGCCGATGGAGACGCGGCCACGGCCATCGGCGAATTTGAAACCGGTCGAGACCGAAACCTGGGCATTGCCTGCATCGCCTCGTTCGGAGAGGCCGCCGGTGACGGAGATGGTCGTTTCGTCGATATTTTTCTTCGTGATGATGTTGACGGCGCCGGTCACTGCGTCCGCGCCATAAACTGCCGCTGCGCCGCCGGTGATGATTTCCACCCGGTCGATCATGCCCAGCGGGATTGTGCCGATATCGACGGCAGAAGAACGGGTGGAACCCGATACGCGGCGCTTGCCGTCGATCAGCGTCAGCGAGCGGTTCGTGCCGAGGTTGCGCAAATTGATGAAGCGCGCGCCGGAATCCCAACCGGTCGCACTGCTGTTGAGGCTGGCGCCACCGAAGCCGAGCGCAGGGTTCTGTTGCAGAACGCTGTAGATGTCGTTGCTGTTGAAACGCAGGGCATCGTCCATTTTGATGACGCCGACAGGCATGGGATTGACCAGGTCGGAGCGCGCGATGCGTGACCCTGTGACGATGATAGCTTCTTCCGTAGTCGGGATGGTTTCGCCGGTTTCAGCCCCCAGAACCGCAACGTCCCCGTCGAAGGAACGGACGGTCATGCCCGTGTCCGCAAGCAGCCGATCAAGTGCATCGCGGACATCCAGGCTGCCATCCACGGCATTCACTGTGCGACCGGTGGTTTCCTTGCCTGTTGCGATGACCTGAATTCCGGCCTGCTGCGCGAATTCCCTGATGCCTGTCGATGCGGATTGCGTGGGAATGTCGAAGCTGCGGCTTTGCGCCTGTGCTGTCGCTGGAAGGCAGATCGCTGCCGCAACGGCCGCCGTGGAAACGACGGAACGCAGGAAAATCGGATGCATTGAGAAGTCCCTCAGTTTGATGTCTTCAAACCTAATGACGGGACTGCACCTGATTTCGGTCAGCTTTGAGAAATATTAATTCGTATTTATATGCATTATTGCATTTTTATTACAATTTCATTCCCGCGGTGTTCCGTGGCTCCTCCGGCGAGAGCCGCGGCGGCCTCCGCGAACCGTTGGGGATCGTCCGTGCGAAACAGGCCGATAATCTCCGTATTGCCGATTTCCGGATCTGCGATGACGATCTTGGTTTTGTTGACGCGGTTGAAACGGGCGACGGCGGAGCGGATCGGCTCGCGGTCAAACGCGATTTGCGTAACCCTGGGTTGCGGGGAAGGGGCAGTGGCGGAATGTGCCACCTCAGGTTCCGGCACTCGTGGTTCCGCCTTGAGTGTCAATTCCTCTCCCGCGTGGAGCATGACCCCTTGATCGCGCCCGTCATGGGCCCAGACCAGGACGCTGCCTTCGCTTACCTTCACGGTTCCGCCTGTCTTGCCGAACCGGCTGACCGAATAGACTGTGCCGGTGGCCTGCGCATAGACATCGCCGGACTGCACGATAAAGGGGCGTGCCTTGTCATGGGCGACCTTGAAGGTGGCCGCGCCGCTGACCAGCGTGATCCGGCGATAATCGGGTGACAGCACCACCTCGATCCGCGCACCCTGGCCGAGCGTGGCGATCGACCCATCCTTCAGAGCCACGATCTGTTCGGCGGCGATAGGGTGCGTGGGCTGGAACTGCGACAGAACCGGAAGGCCAATCGCAACCAATGCCGCGACGGAAGCGGCCAGGGCAGCGCCCATGGCGAGCTTTCTTGCGCCGGATAGCCGGAAGCCTTGCCGCAAGGGCGGCAGAGCGCCGCTGTGCTTCCCAGAAACAATGGGAGATGGTTCGGGCATCGCAGTCGGGGCTTGAGCTCCGGCAACCACATCCTCTGCCATATACAATGCCGCGCGCGCACGCAGAAAGGCGCCGCGATGACGCCTGTCCGCCGCCAGCCATGTATTCAGTTCGGCGTGGTCTTCGGCGGTCATCTCGCCATATTCCGCCATCACTGCCCATTCAGCAGCTCGATCAGCGATAGCCTCAGGAGAAACAGAGCTTGCCAATCACTTCAACCTTTCTCGCTCTTTCTCTGTTTCTGGCGGGTCCGTATTCATATTCTGGGCTGCCAATGCCTGCAGTATCTTCCTGACGCCGCGAACAAGATGATTTCGTATGACATCCTCACTTACGCCCAGCCGCCTGGCAGCTTCTTTTTGTGGCACCTCCTCGACGCGCCTCAGCAGAATCGCTTCGCGGCAGATGTCGGAGAGTTGCGATAGAAGATGGTTTACCTGCTTGAGCTCCTGTTCCGCCTCCAGCACACGATTGACCAGGGGCTCATTATCCATGACGTTCCACCAGTCGATTTCGGTCAGGGGAATTATATTGGATTTGCTCGCCCGGCGCATTGTGTCCGCCACCACTGATTGAACAGTGCGGCGAAAATACCCGATAGGGTTATCGATATGGTCGACGCAGGCCAGGCTCGAGATGCGGCAATAGGCTTCCTGGATCACATCGTCGGGATCGACGATTCTGTGCCAGCGCCGGGAGAGCCATGTGTGGACGGCTTTTTCGTGGGGCAGGATTTCGCGCGCCACCCAGGCCGCAACAATGTCACGTTTACCGTCCATGCGACGCGACAGTTCATGTCCCCATTTGGATTGCCGTTCGCCGGTCGTGCGATTCGGTGGCCGACGAAACTTGCCCTCTCTGGGCCCGCGTCATGACATATTCGCGACAATGACCTGCCATTGCGGCCAGCATGAAGTCGCAGGGGCACGGTTCGGTCCGGTGCGCGCAAAATGACGAGAAGGCTGATGGTGACCCCTACGGGAATCGAACCCGTGTTTCAGCCGTGAGAGGGCCGCGTCCTGACCGCTAGACGAAGGGGCCGAATTGTCCGGCAATCCGAAGGCCAGCGATGCTTCGCAGGCATCGGTGGACATGATCTTAAATCATGCCCACCGTGGTGACCCCTACGGGAATCGAACCCGTGTTTCAGCCGTGAAAGGGCCGCGTCCTAACCGCTAGACGAAGGGGCCACGTCGGTGGCAGGACCGCGCACTTAGGGGTGCTTTCCGGTGCGGTCAAGCCTCTTAAACGCTTTTATCTCAATCAATCCAGGCGGCGTCCTCCACATGCAATTCCGCCTGCGGCCGGCTACCCCAATCGTCCAGCTTGGCACGACCCGCCAGCCATAGGCTGCGCCCGCGCGAACCGTGCAGGAGAGCTTGCCCAAGCTCGGTTTCCGCGGCTCTGAAGGCCATTGCCTTGAACGATCCGCCGTCTCGTCCGCTCACGATCATGCGCAGGTGATCCTTGCCGACAATATCCGCCTTCACGACCCGCACGGGCCCCACTGCGATGCGCGGGGCGGGCCAACCGACCCCGAAAGGCCCGGCGCTTTCCAAAGTTTCCACAAGATTCGGAGTGAGACCGCCTGGGGCGAGGGCCAGGTCGAGCAGCATGGAGCGTTCTTCCATGGCGCGCATCACTGCGGTGGCCAGGCGCTCGTCGAGCCAGTCTGCCAGCGAATCGACTTTGTCAGGCTCCACGGTGAGGCCCGCGGCCATGGCGTGCCCGCCCCCTGCCACGAGGAGGCCGTGTTCGCGCGCCGCGATAATGGCTGAGCCGAGATCCACTCCGCTGACAGACCGCCCCGATCCCTTGCCGCGTCCCTGTTCATCGGCGTCGAGCGCGATGACGAGGGCAGGCTTGCCGGACTTTTCCTTGATACGTCCGGCAACAATGCCGATCACGCCAGGGTGCCAGCCACTTCCCGCCAGCACGAGGACCGAGCGATTATGCTGTGCGGCGAGTTGTTCCTCGGCGGCTTCCTGAACGGCGGCCTCGATTGCGCGGCGTTCTTCATTGAGGGAAGAAAGCTGCGCGGCGATGGCGCGGGCTTCTTCCGGGTCTTCCGTGGTGAGCAGCCGTACTCCCAGGGTGGATTCGCCCACCCGGCCGCCCGCATTGATTCGCGGGCCGAGGGCAAAGCCCAGATCGCTGCAGGTTGGCGCACGGTTCAGGCGGCTCGCGTCGATCAGCGCGGCCATGCCGATATTTTCACGCCGGGCCATGACCTTGAGCCCCTGAGCCACCAGCGCGCGGTTGAGGCCGTGCAAGGCGGCCACATCTGCCACCGTGCCCAGCGCCACCAGATCGAGCAGGGCAAAAAGATCGGGCTCGCGCCGGCTTTCGAAATAGCCGCGCTCCCGCAAGGTGCGGATGGTGGCAATCGCCAGCAGGAAGGCGACGCCCACTGCCGCCAGATGGCCATGGGCCGCGCCTATATCGCCCTCGTCCAGGCGGTTGGGGTTCACCAATGCCGCCGCCACGGGCAATTCGGTGGAACATTTGTGGTGATCGACCACAATCACATCCACACCCGCATCATGCGCCATGGCCAGCGCCTGATGCGCCATGGCGCCGCAGTCGACGGTAACGATCAGGCTGGAGCCTTCTTCCCCCAGTCGAACCAGAGCTTCGCCGGAGGGGCCGTAGCCTTCAAGCAGGCGGTCGGGGATATAATAGCGCGCCTCATGCCCCAGGTCGCGCAGCAAGCGAACGAGCAGGGCGGCGCTGGTGGCGCCATCGACGTCATAATCCCCGTAGATCGTGATCGTCTCATTCCCCAGGATGGCTTCCGCCAGGCGCCGGGCGGCAGCATCCATGTCGCGAAATTCGCTCGGATCGGGGAGGAAGCCGCGCAGGGTCGGGCTGCGGTGCCGTTCTATATCGTCATGCGCGACGCCGCGGGCGAGCAGCAGCTGCGTGACCAGATCATGATCCAATCCCGCGGCTCCGGCATGACTGTCGCCAATGTCCATATTGCCGCCGCGCCAGCGCCAGTTGCGCCCCGCGAGCGAGCGTTCAACTCCGAAAACCGCCGATGTGCCGTGAGTAGCCATGCAGGCGGCCTACCCCGGACCCGGTGCGGTTGACAATGCCGCGCCATGCCGGATGCTGCCGCGATGGACGGGAATTCCGCATCGCTGCTCATCCTCTGGCACAGCCGCACCGGCGCGGCTCAGGCCATGGCTCAGGCTGCAGCCGAAGGGGCGAGGGGGAGCGCACGCCTGCTCCAGGCCGGTGACGCTGCCCCGGATGATCTTCTGGCAGCCTCTGCTTTTCTGTTCGTCTGCCCGGAAAATCTGGGAGGCATGACCGGCACGATGAAAGAGCTGTTCGACCGGTGTTATTACCCCCTGTTGGGTCGTGTCGAAGGGCGGGCCTATGCCACGCTGATCGCCGCCGGATCGGATGGTCAGGGGGCTCAGGCGCAGATCGACCGGATCGTGACCGGGTGGCGGCTGCGGCGCGTGGCGGATGGGCTGATCGTCAATCTGGGGGTCCAGACGCCCGAGGCCATCATGGCCCCCAAGGCTGTTCCCGAAGGCGATCTGGCGCGCTGCCGTGAGGTTGGCTCCCTGCTGGCGGAAGGCATCTCGCTCGGCATTTTCTGACGGAATCGTCCAATGTGGACGTGACTCGCCGGTCAGGGACTCGACGAAAAGAGCCCTTCGCGGCACAAGCCCGTCAGCTTGGGGGGACAGGCCATCACTTTGGAAGTTGCAACAGGCGGCAGGCATGCCGCACCGGTGCTTTCGCTTTTGTTCGACGCCGCCTCGCGTCCGGATGCCCGGGCCGTGCGCCCGCTTGCCGAGAGTGGGGATTTCATGATTACCTTTGACGGATCGGCTGGCCTGGGCGGGGCCCGGCAGGGTGACTGGATGGAACTGTCCGCCAAGGGGCTTACCTTCGATCTGCACGGCCTTGCTCCGGGTGATCCGGGGATGCTGCTGCTCCATCCGCGCCGCTTCGGCCTGTTGCCTTCGCTCACCCGTTGCGAGGCTGTGACGCTTGCTCCATCGCCGCATCTGATGGGCGGCGAGGGGACATTGCCGGTGCTCCGGGCCCAGCTTCTGTTGGGAGTATTGTTGTGCGATTTGCCGGGCCTGGCTGCAGTATGCTGGCTTCCGGCGCGTAGCCTGACTGGAACGGCGCTTTTCCGGGAGGCGACCCTGGGCTGGCTGGCGGGCCGCCCCGTGCCGGATTTCCTGCGGGAAGAAGTGCCCGCCTAGATTGCGGTCGGCAGGCCGACCTTTGCCGCCAGCTCGCGTTTGGCTGCCTCATATTGTTCAGCGAGTTTGGCCACGCGGACGGCCACCGGCTCCACCGCCTTTACCGCGCCGATCCCCTGGCCCGATCCCCAGATGTCTTTCCATGCCTTCGCCTCGCTGCCGGTGGCCTTGGTGAAGTCCATCGCGGTGGGGTCGCTTTCGGGCAGGTGATCCGGGTCCAGCCCGGCGCGCTGGATGGAGCTTTTCAGATAATTGCCGTGTACCCCGGTGAAGAGGTTGGAATAGACGATGTCGCTGGCCGCGCCTTCCACGATGGCCTGCTTGTAGGCATCGATGGCGTTGGCTTCCGGCGTGGCGATCCAGGGGGAGCCGATATAGGCAAGGTCCGCCCCCATGGCCTGCGCGGCCAGGATGGAGCGGCCATGGGCAATGGCTCCTGACAGGGCAATCGGCCCGTCGAACCATTCGCGCAGTTCCTGCATCAGGGCGAAGGGCGATTGCGCCCCGGCATGGCCACCTGCTCCGGCGGCGACGGCGATCAGCCCGTCCGCGCCCTTTTCGATGGCCTTGTGGGCGAAGCGCTGGTTGATGACGTCGTGCAGCACGATCCCGCCCCAGCCATGGACGCCCTTGTTGATGTCCTCGATCGCGCCGAGCGAAGTGATGACCAGCGGCACTTTCCACTTTGCCAGCACCATCGCATCCTCCTCCAGCCGGGGGTTTGAGCGGTGGACGATGAGGTTGCAGGCGAAGGGGGCTGAGGGGTGATCCGGATTGGCGCGGTTATGCGCGGCCAGTTCTTCCGTGATGCGGTGCAGCCACTCGTCCAGCATGCCGGAAGGGCGGGCGTTGAGCGTGGGGAAGCTGCCCACGATCCCGGCCTTGCACTGGGCGATCACCAAGTCTGGATTGGAGATGATGAACAGCGGGGAACCGATCACCGGCAGACGCAGATTGGCAAGCAGGGCGGGCAGAGGCATAGGTTTTTCCGTTCAGCTTCCGGCCGCTCCGACCGGGGGTGTTACACATGTTACACTATAAATCGCTTGGAAAGACCATCCCGCCGGGAGGGGGCGATGTGTCACCTTTCTGGGCAGGAAATTGCGCTTTCCCATGCAGGGTATGTTACGCCTGTCAGTGGCGGTTTCGAGACGTTTTTCGGCGTTTTGAGAATGAGGAATTGTAACCTTCCATTTTGGCTTTTCGTGCATGGCCGGGAGGACGTGGGGGGACCGATTACGCATGGACGGGCAATGCGCAGAAGGTGTGGGGGAGAACCTGTCCATAGCGGCTGATAAACGCCATTTCGGGGCGCGTAGGAAAGTGTTTTCTGGCACGCCGATAAGCCAGCAGGAAAGACTTGCCCCCACCGGCCCCCTGCGCAATCCTTGCGTCATGAAGGGGATCATTGTTGCGCTCGCCAGCGATGGCGAACATCGCTTTTCCAAGCAGCCGCGCAGCGTGTTGCATCTAGTTGCCGGGCTGGGCGTGGCGGGCGATGCACATGCCGGTTCCACCGTCCGTCATCGTTCCCGCGTTGCGAAGAATCCGGCTGCTCCCAATCTGCGGCAGCTTCATCTGATCCATGCGGAATTGCTGGATGAACTGGCCGGGAAAGGCTTCGGCGTAGAGCCGGGGCAGTTGGGGGAGAATGTGACGACGCGCGGCGTCGACCTGCTGGGCTTGTCTGCCGGAACGCGTTTGCTGCTCGGGCCTCAGGCGCTGATCGAGATCACCGGCCTGCGCAATCCCTGCCTCCAGATCGACCAAAATATCGCGCCGGGCGCCATGGCCGCCATGCTTGATCGCCGCGAGGATGGCTCGCTGGTGCGCAAGGCCGGAGTGATGGCGATCGTCCTGAAAGGAGGAGAGGTGCGAGCGGGTGATCCCGTGACGATGGAATGGGTGCCCGCGCATCCAGTTCCGCTGGGGCCGGTCTAGGCGGCGTGGTTCATTGGGGGAATGAAGGCAGCCGTGATTGCTCGATCAAGTTGACGGTGATGGGTGAGGACGGTCCCTTCGCACAACTTAAGGTGTCTAAAGTCGCTATTCCGGAAGTGACACCATTACTGCCTTCCCAAATCTCACAAATCTCCGTTCGTCCTGAGCTAGTCGAAGGACGCGGGAAACCGCCAGCCCCATATCCCCTTGTTGGGCAGCGTTGGCGCATGTCCTTCGACTAGCTCAGGACGAACGGGGGTGGGTGAATGGGATAGAGCTCTTACTCGATTACCTTCGTCATTCCCGCGAAAGCGGGAACCTAGTTCCACGGTTGCCGCTGGGTTCCCGCCTTCGCGGGAATGACGAATTGAGGCGCTGGCCGCTAACCACCGGATTTGGTCGAATTCTGCCATTCCGGATACGACAACATTGGGGACGTCCGCTAGACCGCGATCAGCTGGAAGCAAAAACCGCCATGCCTGAGAGACTCACCGAGCGATATGACGTTGAAAAGATCAGGCTTAGGCCCGACAGCAATGAACATGCTCTTCATTTAGTGGAAATCATTGAGAGCCTTCGTCCTGGAGGTCTGGTTTTCCATCTTCTCGCGCACACCCCATCGAGTGACAGCGAACTGTTTGTTGTGCTCATCGATGATCAATCGGTGCTTAGCTTCGAACTGCCGAAACCGGAAGGCGCTCCGGAGGATATAACGCACTATACTTTCGACGAATACCGCCGGGAAATTGGGCAAGGACGTAGCCGCATCCTATTGGATCGAGCGGCGCAGGCCGCACGTGATATTGCGTCAGCTTCCCGCTCCTAAGCTTTACGATAGCTGCCATTCCGGACACGACAACATTGCGGACATTGGAGGCCAACTATAAGCCACTCGCGATAGGGAGGGGAGAATGAGGCTCATCGAGTTGATTGCCGAGGCGTCGGGATGGGCCAATGATATTACGACGATCTATGTCGAGCAGCCTTGGTCCTGTGAGGCAAACGCAATCCTTGTGTCTCCTGCACCAGACACAACAGACCCCGTGAAGCGGGATGGCAGGCACTACGAATATTTCATTGAGACGTTCATTGCTCGCGACGTCATCGAAGGCCTCATCGGGTCCATCGAAGAGCGATGCCAACGGCTGATTAGCTACGCTCAAAACGAAGCCTGACTTAACGTCCGCTTCCTCCAACAATTCAGCCCTCGCGCGGCAAGGCCAATACGCCTGAAAGCGGACATCTTCCTTTATCGAGCGTCGCACGTCGCCTTTTAGCTAACCTATGCGAATTTGTATGATCAGCTTACAATTATTGTAGTTCATTATAACAAAATTACAATTTCCTTCTCCATAAAGCAAAAATCGTCTAATCTCTCGGAAATTGAGTCGCATGACGGGAGAGGGGCATAGCGATGCAATTGTTCGGCATATTGTTGCCTGGCTACGTGGGGCCAGTGGGGATCGCCATGCGGATCGATTGATCCGCCGGCCGGGCGGGCGCCCCATCTCCCCCCTCGCGCCCCCCGGCCGAACCATCCCGGCCATACTACCCTAGCCACACCATCCCCGGGCAGAACCTTTCCCAAACTTGATCCGCCGCACCGTTTTTTGCCCTTGGTCAATTCGTCCAGGGGGCAGCCAAGCTATCGCTTCATCTGACACGAGTTTCCTGAACTCATGCGGAGAGACGATGCGATGACACATTTTCCGAATAATCCGGGTTTCACCGGAACGCTTCGCCCCCTGCGCCTGCAAGGCGACATCCTCGACATGGAAGTGGAAGGCGAGATTCCGGCCGAACTGAACGGCGCGTTTCACCGGGTGCATCCCGATAACCAGTTCGCCCCGAAGTTCGAGGACGATCAGTTCTTCAATGGCGATGGCATGGTCAGCATGTTCCGCGTGCATGACGGCAAGGTCGATTTCAAACAGCGCTATGCCCATACGGACAAGTGGAAGCTGGAGAACCAGGCGGGCCGATCCCTGTTCGGCCATTACCGCAACCATTTGACCGACGATCCTTCCGTGGCGGGGCAGATCAGGGGCACGGCCAATACCAATGTGATGGTCCATGCGGGCAAGCTCTACGCCATGAAGGAAGACAGCCCCTGTCTCATCATGGACCCCAATTCGCTGGACAGCTTAGGTTACACCGATTTTGGCGGCAGGCTGGAGGCCAAGACCTTCTGCGCGCATCCCAAGATCGATCCGGCCACGGGCAATATGTGCGCCTTCTCCTACATGTCGAAAGGCCCGATGACCTATGACATGAGCTATTTCGAGATCAGCCCCTCGGGCGAGTTGTTGTTCGAAATTCCCTTCGAGAACAAATATCTGTGTATGATGCACGATTTCGGCATCACCCAGGATTACGCCGTGTGGAATGTGATGCCCTGCATCACCAATATGGAGCGTCTGGAAAAGCGGATGCCCTATTTCGGGTTCGACCATTCGCTGCCCACCTGGTTGGCGGTGCTGCCGCGCAAGGCTGGGGCGACGGCCAAGGATCTGCGCTGGTTCCGGGCGCCGGCCAACTGCTTCACCGGTCATGTGATGAATGCCTTCAACGATGGCACGAAGATCTATTTCGACCTGCCGATTGCGGCGAAGAACAGTTTCCCCTTCTTCCCCGATGTCACCGGCGCGCCTTTCGACCCGATTGGCGGCCTGTCCTACCTCACGCGCTGGACAGTCGATCTGTCGAGCAATGGGGAGGAATTCGAAGAGGTCGAGCAGATGACCAGCATTGCCGACGAATTCCCCCGTATCGACGATCGCTATGCAGGCCAGGCCTATCGCCATGGCTGGATGATCGCCTTCGATCCGCAGGCCCGGTATGAAGGCCCTCCGGGACCGTTCGTGGGCGCGCTCAACACATTGTGCCACATCGATCTTGCCACCGGCGATACCAAGAGCTGGTGGCCCGGCCCGACCAGCGGCATTCAGGAACCCTGCTTCATCCCCAAATCCGCCAATGCCGCCGAAGGGGAGGGCTACATCGTCGCTTTGGTGGACGATCATGTCGCCAATTATTCGGACCTGTGCTTCTTCGATGCGCAGCGTGTGAATGAAGGGCCGATTGCCCGCGCGAAAATGCCGGTGAAAATCCGGCAGGGGCTGCATGGTAACTGGTCCACGGCGAAACAACTCGGCGTGGGGTGAGTTTTTCAGAGGGCGTCAGGGTGTGAGGCTCCTGCCTTGGCAGGAGCTCACCACGGTGGATTGCCTATGTGAGTCCCTGCGCAGGCAGGGACCTCCCCCACCTCTGGAAAGCCTGCACCGATGGGCAGATTCTTCCGCGCCGCCGGGATTGTGCAGCCGCAGCAAATGCGTAGAAGGTATCCCTTGAAACCAGGCCGATAACAGGGGGCCCTTCGATGCGTCTGCTTTTCACTGCCACTGCGCTTGTCCTCTCGCTGCAGCCGCTGACGGCGCTTGCCCGCCCGGTGACGCCCGAGGATCAGGTGAAGGAGATTTTCGTTTCCGAACCCGACCTTTCGCCATTGGGCGATGCGGCGGTTTACACGGTCTCGGCTGCTGATCTCGATGCGGACCAGCCGGTTTCGCACATCTGGCTCGCCCCGTGGGATGGCAGCGGCCCGCGCCAGCTTACCTCGCGCAAGGGGGAGAGCGAGAGCAATCCCAAGTTCAGCCCGGATGGCAAGACAATCGGTTTTATCTCATCGCGCGCGGATGAGAAGGACCTCTCGCAGCTCTGGATATTGCCTATGGCGGGCGGGGAAGCTGCGCCGCTGGAGGGGATCGAGGGATCGGTGGAGGATTTCGCCTGGTCGCCCGATGGCAAATATCTCGCCCTCATCGTGCTCGACAAGCCGGAGGAGCCGAAGAAGACCAAGGATGGCGACGATATTCCGCCGCCCATCGTGATCGATCGCTATCAGTTCAAGGCCGATGGAATCGGCTATCTCGGCAAGGAACGCTCGCGCCTGTGGTTGTATGATCTGGCCAGCGGCAAGGCCGTGCGGCTGACCGATGGCGATTATGACGAAAGCTTCCCTTCCTGGTCGCCCGATTCCACGCGCATTTCCTTCGTTTCGCGCCGGGGGCCGGATGCGGACCGCTCGCACGACTACAACATCTATCTCGCGCGCCGCGATGCGCCCGGGGCTGCGCCGGTGCAGCTTACCACTTATGAAGGCGCGGATGCGGGCCCGGATTTCGGGTCTTATCCGGTGTGGAACCCGGATGGATCGAAGATCGCCTATGTGCGCGGCGGCGATCCCAAGCTGCTGTGGTATGCGGCCAGCGATCTGGCGCTAATCCCGGCCAGTGGGGGCGAGCCGGTGATCCTCACCAAGGGGCGGGATCGCAATGTCTACAACCCCCAATGGACCGCGGATGGCAAGGCGCTGAAATTCATCGTGGAGGATGATGGGCAGATGAAGCTCGCCTCCGTGCCTCCCAGTGGGGGCAAGGTCTCGGTGCTGGCCGGCGGCGAGTTCGTGCTGCGCAGCCCGGATTCGCAAGGCAGCCGCACGGTCGTCACCTATTCCGCGCCAACCAAGCCGTTCGAGCTTTACGCGCTGGATGCAGGCAAGCTGCGCCCGCTCACCAGCCATAATGCCGAATGGATGAAGGGCATCGATTTCGCCGATGCGAAGTTCACGTCCTACAAGAGCAAGGACGGCACAGAAGTCCACGGCTTCGTCATGGTCCCGCCCAATGCAAAGCCGGGCGAGAAGCTCAAGACCATCCTGCACCCGCATGGCGGCCCGGCGGCACAATATGATTACAGCTTCGACATGTGGCAGCAGGTGTTCGCGGGCGCGGGCTTTGCCGTTCTGACGCCCAATCCGCGCGGCAGCACGGGGCGGGGCACGACCTATGCCTCGGGCATAAACGCCGCCTGGGGCACGGTTGACGTGGCAGACGATCTGGCAGCCGTGGACGATGCAGTGGCCAAGGGCATTGCAGATCCGCAGCGGCTGGTGGTGGGCGGATGGTCCTATGGCGGCATGTCCACCAATTACCTGATCACATCCGATCACCGCTTCAAGGCAGCCATGTCCGGCGCCTCCATCGCCAATGTCCTGCTGGGCTACGGCACGGATCAATATGCGGTGGAATATGACGTGGAACTGGGCAAGCCATGGGAGAATACGGAGGTCTGGATCAAGAACTCCTACCCCTTCCTCCATGCGGACCGCATCCAGACGCCGACGCTGTTCATGGTCGGTTCGGCTGACGTGAACGTGCCGACCTGGGCCAGCGAGCAGATGTATCAGGCGCTGAAGGCGCGCCGGATCGATACCGAACTGGTGATCTATCCCGATCAGAGCCACGGCTTCATCCGGCCGAGCTACATTGTAGACCGGATGCATCGCTGGCTGGATTGGTACGCCAAATATGTGAAGTGAGCCGTACCTAGCGGTGGGCGTTCAGCGCGCGTGGCGGGGAACGAAGGCCGGGGCGGCGAGCAATCCGAACAGGAAGCCGCCCAGATGCCCCTCCCACGCCACGCCGCCGCCCTGGCCGGTCAGCAGGGCGGGCAGGGTAAGGATCGCGATCAGGAACAGGTTGGTCTTCACGAAATCCACCAGCGCGCGGCCGGTTTCGCGTGTCCATAACGGCATGGTGCCGGGCGCGCCGGACGGATAGCGCACCAGAAAGCCCGCAAAGCCGAAGATCGCTCCCGAGGCGCCCAGCATGGGGACATCGCCATTGGGATGGATCGCCAGGAACATCGCCAGCCCGGCAAGCCCGCAGCAGACGAACAGAGCGAGGTAGCGCAGCCAGCTTCCCGGTCCCACGCCAAGGCGGAAAGCCTCATGGGGCGACAGGCTGGCCAGCGCCATGCTGTTGAAGGCGATATGCATGAAACCCGCATGGGCGAACATATGCAGCAGGATGTTCTGCCAATAGCCTGCGCGCAGAATCTGGGCGGAGACGGCCCATTCATACATGACGGTGCCGCGCGGCAGATGCAGCACGAAGGCTGCCACCATGATTGCGATCAGGGCCCAGCCGGGCCATTGTGCGCTGAGGGGCAGGGCGAAGGCGCCTTGCCCCTCAGTCTCATTCACAGAGGATGTCTCGTCCTCTTCGCGCAAGATCAGGCCTGGCGCGTCGCGCCGTTTGCGGCGGAAAGGATCGCGCGGACACTGGCGGAGGCGACATCCTCGTCGATCCCCACGCCCCACACCACACGGCCATCGGGCAGGGCGCATTCGACATAGGCCGCTGCCTGTGCATCAGTGCCCTGGCCCAGCGCATGCTCGGTATAATCGAGCACTTCCATCTCCAGTCCGAAGCTGTCCTTCAGCGTGGCCAGCACGGAAGAGATCAGGCCCTTGCCGCGCCCGGAAACGCTTTGTTCCTTGCCGTCCACTTCAATCGTGCCGGTGAAGATGCGCGTGCCATCCGCCGCGCGGCCTTCATCGTAATAGACCAGCCGGAAGCGGCGCTTTTCGACCTTGATGTAATAGGCTTCGCGGAAAACTTGCCAGATATCGGCGGCGTTCAACTCGCGGCCCAACTCGTCGGCCATGCGCTGGACATGCTTGGAAAAGTCCGCCTGCAGTTTCTTGGGCAGCTTCAGGCCCTGATCCTGCTCCAGCACCCAGGCGAAACCGCCCTTGCCGCTTTGCGAGTTCACGCGGATCACCGCCTCGTAATTGCGGCCCAGATCGGCGGGATCGATCGGCAGATAGGGAACCTGCCACAGTTCATCGTTGCGCTTGGACTGCGCCTCGAAGCCCTTCTTGATCGCATCCTGATGGCTGCCGGAAAAGGCCGTGAACACCAGCTCGCCGCCATAGGGGTGCCGCTGATGGACCGGGATCTGGTTGCAATATTCTACCGTCTCGATGATCGCATCGATGTCGGAGAAATCCAGTTCTGGATCAACACCTTGCGTGTACATGTTGAGGCCGACTGTCACCAGGCAGCAATTGCCGGTGCGCTCGCCATTGCCGAACAGGCAGCCTTCCACGCGGTCCGCCCCCGCCATCAGGCCCAACTCGGCCGCGGCCACACCGGTGCCCCGGTCATTATGGGTATGCAGGCTGATCGCCACCGTTTCGCGGCGGGGAATGTTACGGCAGAAATATTCGATCTGGTCGGCATAGACGTTGGGCGTTGCCGCCTCCACCGTGGCCGGCAGGTTCAGGATCAACTGGTGATCCGCTGTCGGCTGCAGCACGTCCATCACCGCCTCGCAAACCTCCAGGCTGAAATCCAGCTCGGCGGTGGAGAAGGTCTCGGGCGAATATTCGAAATACCAGTCCGTATCAGGGCGCTTGGCAGCCTCGTCGCGCAGGATTTTCGCCCCCTTGATGGCGATTTCCTTCACTTCGGCCTTGCTCATGCGGAACACGATGTCGCGCCAGGCGGGGGACACGGCGTTATAGAGGTGGACGATGGCCGCGTGGACGCCTTCCAGACTGTCGAAGCTGGTGCGGATCAGATCCTCGCGCGACTGGGTCAGCACCTGGATCATCACATCCTGAGGGATTTTGCCCGAGCGGACGAGGCCCTGGATGAAGTCGAACTCGGTCTTGCCAGCAGCGGGGAAACCGACTTCGATTTCCTTCAGACCCACTTCCACCAGAGTATCGAAGAAGCGGTTCTTCTTCACCGCATCCATCGGATCGATAATCGACTGATTACCGTCGCGCAGATCGGTGGAGAGCCAGCGCGGGGCCTTGGTGATCGTGCGGGAAGGCCATTGCCGGTCCGTGATCGGAACCTGCGGGAAGGGCCGGTATTTATCGCCAGGATTTTTGAGCATCGCCATGAAAAGTGCCTTATCGCCTGCTGCGCACACGGCAAGGTGCGCTGCTGTGTTCGACTGAAGATTTTTGAGATGGCCCTTAGGCGGGCTGCCATGCGCGATGCGCGCAGGCGAGGGGACACGCCTAAGGGCGTGTAAGTCGAAGCAGGCTAAGGAGCGAGCGGTTCGTCATCGCCACAGCAGATGGACAATTGCGCGGCGGATTTCAAGGAAAAGGTTGGGGTAGGGGTAAACAGCCCGGAAATGAGCATTGCGAGGGACCGGGCGGCCCCTCGCAATGACGACGAAGCTTACTGCTTTTCGAAAGCAGCCGCGATGTCGAGGTCGACCGTATCGGTCACCATCGGCACGGCGTAATTGATGTTGAATTCCGAACGCTTGATGCGTGCGGTGCCCTTGAAGCCGACCGTTTCCTTCTTGCTGAAGGGGTTGGCGCCAGCGCCGGTGAATTCGGCATTGATCGTCACGGGCTTGGTCACGCCATTCAGGGTGAGGTCGCCGGTGATGGTCGCCTTGTTCGCGCCCGCGGCCTTCACTGCGGTGGACTTGAAGGTGGCATCGGCGGGAGCCGCGCCGAAGAAGTCGGCAGGCTTGCCGTCCTTGCCAGCGGACAGCAGGTGAGCGGTCAGGCCCGCATTTGCGGTAGTGACCTTGGCCACGGGGATCGTCATTTCGACCGAGCTGGCGGCGACATTCTTCGGGTCCAGCTTGAGGGTGCCCTTCACGTCACCGAACAGGCCGAAATAGTCGGAGAAGCCGAAGTGATTCACTTTCCAGCCGACGAGGGTGTGGCCCGGATCGGCAGCATAGGTGCCGCCAGTGACAAGCGAAGCGTCGGCCTTGCCCGGCCCGCCGAGATCGCCGTTCTGCGCCTGTGCGCCTACGACATAGAGCAGGGCCGCACCGGTGACCGCTGCGATACCCATCTGAAATTTGCGCATCCTTGAATTCCTCCCTTTGAGTTTAGCCCTTGGAATGGATGGCCGGCACTTTGGCTTGCCGGTTTGATAAAGTCTACTGCGCATGCGCCACTGCTGAGCGCACGCCGGATAAAACAACGCCGCCGGCGGGGATATGATCCCGCCGGCGGCGCATGTTTTCCGCAATGTGGAAAGCGGATCAGTTCTTGGTCTGGTCGACCAGCTTGTTCGCGCCGATCCAGGGCATCATGGCGCGCAGGCGGGCGCCGGTCTGCTCGATCGGGTGAGCCGCGGCTGCCTTGCGGCTCGCCTTCAGCTCGGGCTGGCCAGCGCGGTTATCGAGCACGAAGTTCTTCACGAAGCGGCCCGACTGGATGTCTTCCAGTACCTTCTTCATTTCCCACTTCGTTTCTTCGGTGATGATGCGCGGACCCGTCACGATGTCACCATATTCGGCCGTGTTCGAGATCGAATAGCGCATGTTGGCGATGCCGCCTTCATACAGCAGGTCCACGATCAGCTTGGTTTCGTGGAGACATTCGAAATAGGCCATTTCCGGCGCGTAACCGGCTTCCACCAGCGTTTCGAAACCGGCCTGGATCAGGTGAGTGATGCCGCCGCACAGCACGGCCTGCTCGCCGAACAGGTCGGTTTCGCACTCTTCCTTGAAGTTGGTTTCGATGATGCCGCTGCGGCCGCCGCCGACGCCCGAGGCATAGGCAAGGGCGATGTCATGCGCATTGCCGCTGGCGTCCTGGTGAACGGCGATCAGGCAGGGCACGCCGCCGCCCTTCACATATTCGCCGCGCACGGTGTGGCCCGGGCCCTTGGGCGCGATCATGATCACGTCGATGTCCGACGGGGCTTCGATCAGGCCGAAATGGATGTTCAGGCCATGGGCGAAGGCAAGGGCGGCGCCCTTCTTCATGTTGCCCTTCAGATCGTTTTCCCAGATCGCGGCCTGGTGTTCGTCGGGTGCGAGGATCATCAGGATGTCGGCCCATTCAGCCGCTTCCTTGTTGCTCAGCACCTTGAAACCGGCGCCTTCGGCCTTCTTGGCCGAGGCGGAGCCGGGACGCAGCGCGATGGCCACTTCCTTCACGCCGCTGTCACGCAGGTTCTGCGCATGGGCGTGGCCCTGACTGCCATAACCCAGCACGGCGATCTTCTTGCTCGTGATGAGGTTCAGGTCCGCATCGGCGTCGTAATAGACTTTCATTTTCTCATTCCTTCCGTCGCCCCATCCCGGCGGGGCACAAATCCAAGAATTCGGTTGGCCAGAACGGTCGGCCAGCCCGATACGCGCTCACTTGCGCGATTTCGACCCCTAAATTGCCTTGATCAGGAACCGTTGGGGCCACGCATCATGCCGACCACCCCGGTGCGGCCCACTTCGACCAGCCCCAATTCGCGCATCAGCGTGACGAAGCTGTCGATCTTGTCGGGCGTCCCGGTGAGTTCGAAGATGAAGCTCTGGGTCGTGGTGTCGACCACCTTGGCCCGGAACACATCGGCCAG
>MKUB01000001.1:31177-58097 GCA_001898545.1 Sphingomonadales bacterium 63-6
ACCTTGTGGACTGGCACGAGCCGTTCCAGCTGGGCATGGATCTGGTCGATCACGGCCGGGGGGCCATTCGTGACGATGGTTATGCGGCTGACCGCGTGGTTTTCGGTGATGTCCGCCACGGTCAGGCTGTCGATATTATAGCCGCGCGCGGTGAACAGGCCGGCAATCTTGGCGAGAATCCCCGCCTCATTGTCGACGATGATGGTGAGCACATGGCGCTCGGATGCGGAATGCTGGATTTTCATCACGGGGGCGCCCTTACACCAATGCCTTTGCTTCGTCTTCCATCGTGCCCGCAACCTCGTCGCCATAAAGCAGCATCTCGGTATGTGCGGCGCCCGACGGGATCATCGGGAAGCAGTTCGCTTCCTTGGCCACGCGGCAATCCACGATTACCGGCCCGTCATAGGCGATCATCTCGCGAATGCCGTCATCCAGCTGGCTCTGATCCTCGATGCGGATACCCTTCCAGCCATAGGCTTCTGCCAGGCGGACGAAATCGGGCAGGCTGTCCGAATAGGAATTCGAATAGCGGCTTTCATAGGTCAGTTCCTGCCACTGGCGGACCATGCCCATATATTCGTTATTCAGGATGAACACCTTCACCGGCAGGCGGAACTGGCTGGCAGTCCCCAGTTCCTGGATGTTCATCTGGATCGAGGCTTCGCCCGCAATGTCGATCACCAGCGTGTCCGGATTGCCGAGTTGCGCGCCGATGGCGGCGGGCAGGCCGTAGCCCATCGTACCGAGCCCGCCCGAGGTGAGCCACTTGTTCGGCTTGTCGAAGCCGAAATATTGCGCGGCCCACATCTGGTGCTGGCCAACCTCGGTGGTGATGACCGGATCGTGTTCGCGAGTGAGAGCGAACAGGCGCTCAATCGCATATTGCGGCATGATGTCGCCGCTCTTGCTCTCGGCCGGATAGGCCAGGCTCTGGCGCGCGCGCCAGCCTTCGATCCGGGCTTTCCACTCGGAAAGGTCCGCCGCCTTGCGCTTGCCCCAGACAGTGATGAGCTGTTCCAGAACCGTGGCGCAATCGCCCACGATGCCGAGATCGACGGGCACGACCTTGTTGATCGAGGACCGGTCGATATCGATGTGGATCTTGGTGGAACCGGGCGAGAAGGCGTCGAGACGGCCGGTGACGCGGTCGTCGAAACGCGCGCCGATGCAGACCATCACGTCGCACTGGTTCATCGCCAGATTGGCTTCGAAAGTGCCGTGCATCCCCAGCATCCCCAGCCAATCGGCATGGTCATGCGGGAAGGCGCCCAGGCCCATCAGCGTGCTGGTAACGGGCGCACCGGTGAGCGACTGGAAATGGCGCAGCAATTCGGTGGCCAGCGGGCCGGAATTGATGATGCCGCCGCCGGTATAGAAGATCGGCTGCCGGGCATTGGCGATCAGTTCCACAGCCTCGGCAATATCTTCCACGCTGCCTGCGGTTTGCGGCGAATAGCGGATCTTGCGCTGGATTTCGCCATCCTGCCAGCTGGCGGTGGCGACCTGGACGTTCTTGGGAATGTCGATCACGACAGGGCCGGGGCGGCCGGTCGTGGCGATCTGGAACGCCTCGTCAATCGTCGCGGCAAGATCGGAAGGATCGCGCACGAGATAATTGTGCTTGGTGCAATGGCGCGTGATGCCAACCGTATCGGCTTCCTGAAACGCGTCGGACCCGATCAGGTTGGTCGCGACCTGGCCGGTGATGACCACCAGCGGAATCGAATCCAGAAAAGCATCGGCAATGCCGGTGACGGCATTGGTCGCGCCCGGGCCCGACGTGACGAGCACGACGCCCGGCTTGCCGGTGGAACGGGCATAGCCTTCCGCCGCATGAGCCGCGCCGGCTTCATGCCGGACGAGGATGTGGCGGATGCGATGTTCGGCAAACAGCTCGTCATAGATCGGAAGCACTGCACCGCCGGGATAGCCGAACACATATTCGACGCCCTGCTTGACCAGGCTTTCGACCAGGATTGCCGCGCCGCTCTTTTCCTCGGCCACGTAGAATTCCTTTTTCTTTCCTCGGGTGCCGGATTGACCCGGAACCCCTCCTCGAACGCACCCCGGGCGATATTTCGCGGGCGGGGCTTCTCCTTGATGACCGGCCCGGCGTTTTCGCCTTCGTTGCCCGTCGTTGCTTCTTCAAAAAACCGACCCGGCGCAGTTGGCTGTGCCGGCCAGTCCTTCTTTAAAAAACCGACCCGGCGCAGTTGGCTGCGCCGGGTCGCCTCTCCATCCGTTTGCATGGCCCAATGAGCCAAACTCGAGTGGTCAGCTATGAGATTGTTTATAACGCGTCAAGGCTTAATTGAGTAATAATCTTTCAAAATAGCTTTCTAACGGGAAATCGTGTGACTCGAATCTTTGCCAATCGCCCGGAAACTGGTGGTTTGCCCATGTGAATTGCCGCTTCACGTAATTTCGTGTCGCCTGAGAGCCTTTTGATTGCGCGTCCGAAAGGCTCCATTCGCCGCGCAAAAAGCCGGTGATTTCGGGCACGCCGATGGCGCGCATCACGGGCAGGGCGGGGTCGAGTCCGCGGGCAAGCAGCGCCTCCACTTCTTCCACTGCGCCGCTTTCCAGCATCCGGGCGAAGCGGATGTCACAACGGCGGTAAAGTTCGTCACGCGGGGGCAGCAGGACGGCGGCGTGCAGATCGACCTCAGCGCCGATCCCGCCCTCGCTGCGGGCCTGCCAGTAGGACAGTGGCTTGCCGGTGGAGCGGACCACTTCCAGCGCGCGGGCAACCCGGGTCGTGTCCGCCGCATTGAGCCGGGCGGCTCGGTCCGGGTCTTCCGCCTTCAGCGCCGCGTAAGCCTCGCTGACCGGAAGACCGCGCACTTCGTCGCGCATAGTCGCGTCGATTTCCGGCACCGGTGCGATCCCGTCCAGCAGCGTGCGGATATAAAGGCCGGTGCCGCCGACCAGGATCGGCACGTCACCCTGAGCCTGTATCGCCGCGATTTCGCGCTTCGCAGCATCAGCCCAGTCTGCGGCGGAGCATGCCGTCGCCCCGTCCCAGGCGCCGAACAGCCGATGCTCCACACCGTGCATTTCTTCGGCAGAAGGGCGCGCGCTCAGCACGGCGAGATCGGCATAGACTTGCGACGCATCGGCATTCACCACCACGCCCCTGCGGCCACGCTCGGCCAGGGCGAAGGCGAGCCTAACCGCGAGATCGCTCTTGCCGCTGGCGGTCGGCCCTGCAATTAGCGCCAGCGCCGGCAAGTGGCCGGACGAATTCGGAGACTGATCCTTGCTCATTGCCCGGCTGATAGCAGACCCTGCCACTCTTTCGGCAAGTCTCGATGCGGCGACCGTCGCGTTGGAACGCGAAGGCATGCGCCTTGCCATGGCGCAGATGCTGGATTTCTGCGGCGGGGTGCTGGAACTGTCGTTGCCGGAAGGGGAAAACGAAGCGCTGCGCGCCCTGCTGGACGAGCATTTTCGGCCATCGGACCTGATCGTGGCGGAGGCGGATTTCCGGATACCCAACCTGTTCGTCTCGGACATGGATTCCACCATGATTCAGGCCGAATGTATCGATGAACTGGCTGATTTCGCCGGGATCAAGCATCAGATTGCCGCCATTACCGAACGGGCGATGCAGGGTGAGCTGGATTTCGAAAGCGCCCTGCGCGAGCGAGTGATGCTGCTGCGCGACCTTTCCGAAGGGGCGATCTTCGAATGCCTCGACACCCGCATCGATCCGATGCCGGGCGCACGGGTGCTGGTGGAGACGCTGAAGAGCAAGGGCTGCCGCACCGTGCTGGTGACGGGTGGCTTCCACCAGTTTGCCGATCCCGTGGCGGAATTGCTGGGCTTCGAGCGGGTTGTGGCCAACCGCCTTGCCGTCGAAGGCGGAGTCCTTACCGGCGGCCTTGTGGGCGGCATTACCGATAGCGGGGTCAAGAAGGCCGTGCTGCTGGAAGAAATGGCCGAACTCGGCGCCGAAGCCGTCTCGCTCGCCACGGGCGATGGGGCCAACGACATTCCCATGCTGGAAGCGGCCACCTATGGCATTGCCTATCACGCCAAGCCGAAGGCCCGCGCGGCAGCCAATGGCTGGATCGACCGGGGCGACCTGACCGCGATCCTGAGCTTGCTGGGTATTCCGGAGAATGAGTGGGTGAGCTGAGCGCATCCTAATGCGTGTTATTTACAGCTTTCCGGCCTAAAAACGCCGGCATGAGCGAAAACAAACTGCGCGGATGGCGTGCTATTCCCCATCCGCGATACATGCTTTTCCTGCTGTTGCTGGCGCTGGCTGCCGGCCCATGCTTCCTGAGCATGAAGTTCGGGGAAGCCGTGGCGGGGACTTTCGACATCGCCGTGGCGGGCTTCATACTCACCTGCATTCCGCTGTGGCGGAAGGGGGAGGCTGCGGAGATTCGGCGGCAGGCACACCGGGACGATGCCGGGCAGGTATTGCTCCTGCTGCTCACCTCGCTGGTAACAGTGGTTGTCTTCACTGCGCTGGCGACTCTGAAGATCGATAATGACGATCTCGGCTTTGGCGGAGTGGTGCTGGTAGTGTTGACGCTGGCTGCCAGCTGGAGCTTCGCCAATCTGATCTACGCTTTTCACTATGCGCGCCTTTATTATTCGCAGGCGGGCGGCAGCGATCACGGAGGATTGGATTTTCCCGGACAGGAAGAGCCCGCCTTTGCCGATTTCGTCAATTTCGCCTTTGTGATCGGGATGACCTGCCAGACCGCCGATATCGCGATCCGTTCCGGCCGGGTCCGCAAGATTGCAACCTTTCACGGCTTGTTCGCCTTCGCCTTCAATCTGGGCATTCTGGCGCTCTGCGTGAACATGCTGGCTGCGCTGGGCGGCGGCTAATATTGACATAAGTGTAAGTAAGGCCCATTTTCAGCGGATGGACCTCAGGGAACCTGTGCAGATCGTCAGCCAAACCGCGCCTTTGGCCGCGCTTCCGCTGATCGATCCGGCACGTCCTCCAATACGCTACCGTCCGCTGAAGGCCTGGCGCCATTTCCGGCTTTTAGTGAAGAACAAGGAAGATACGTCAGAGGTCTTCCGCATTTTCGAGGCATTGCCGTGGAAAGGCATGCCGCGCGCGGCCCGTCAATTCCTCGGCAGTGAACGAGGCAGAGCCACGGTGGCCGCCGAACCGTCGCTGGTGGATCTGCTGGACGATCACGCTGCCTTGCGCCGCACACCCCGGGGCAGCTTGGCCCATGCCTATTGCGATTTCATGGAAAGCGAAGGGCTGACCGCGCAGGGGCTGGTGGACGAGTTCGAGCGCTTCATGGTGGACCGGCCGCAATTCCACGATCAGTTTTCATTCTATCTCGACCGGCTGCGTGACACGCATGATCTTTTGCATGTGCTGACCGGCTATGGCCGCGATGCGCTGGGCGAACAATGCGTGCTGGCCTTCACTTACAGCCAGCAGCCCGCACCGGCGCATCTTCTGATTGCCTATGCCGGTGCGCGGGAGATCGCCAAACGAACGCCTGCCGCGCCAATTTTTCGCGCGGTTCGCGAGGCGCAGCTTCTGGGCAAGGCCTGCCCGCGCGTGGCGGAGCTTCCGGTGCGGGAACTGCTTCCGCTGCCGTTGGAGCAGGTGCGGGCGATGCTGAACATCACGCCGCCGCTATATTACCGGCAATGCCACCGCGCCTGGCGCGATGGGGGGATCGATCCCTATGCCGTGCTGAGGCCGCAACCGGCCTGATCAGCCTTCCATCCAGTCCTTGAAGAAGCTCTCATTGGCTTCGCGCAAGGCCTGAAGCGAGACGCCTGCCACGCTGGAGCCGCTCACCGTTCCGAGGCGCTGCGCGCCGGGAATTTCCACTCCGGCAGGAGCAGTGACCACATAGCGGCCCTGATCTTCGCCAAAGGCCTTGGCGGCATCGAGCTCCACATCGAGCTGCGCGCCGATTCCGCCAGCCAGCGCCATTTCCGCGATAGCGACCAGCAGGCCACCATCCGAAATGTCGTGAACCGCAGTGACGGCCTGCGCCTTGATCAGCGCGCGGACTTCCTCGCCATGCTTGCGCTCGGCCGCCAGATCCACGGGCGGGGGCGCGCCTGCTTCGCGGCCATGCAGCTCACGCAGCCACAGCGACTGGCCGAGATGGCCGGTTTCGCCGCCGATCAGCCAGATCGCATCGCCTTCCTTCTTGAAGGCGATGGTGGCCATCTTCGAATAATCGTCCAGCAATCCGACGCCGCCAATGGCCGGTGTAGGCAGGATCGCACTGCCGCCGCCGGTCGCCTTGGATTCGTTGTAAAGCGAGACGTTGCCACTCACGATCGGGAAATCGAGCGCGCGGCAGGCATCGCCCATGCCGGCAAGGCAGCCGGTGAACTGAGCCATGATTTCCGGGCGTTCCGGATTGGCGAAGTTGAGGCAATTGGTAACCGCCAGCGGCGTGCCGCCCACGGCGCTGATATTGCGATAGGCTTCGGCAATCGCCTGCTTTCCGCCCTCATAGGGGTCGGCATAGCAATAGCGCGGGGTGCAATCCGTGCTCATGGCCAGCGCCTTATGCGTGCCATGGACGCGAACCACTGCCGCATCGCCGCCCGAAAGCTGTAGCGTTTCGCCGCCTACCTGGCTGTCATATTGCTGCCAGATCCAGGCGCGCGATGCGAGATCGGCACTGCCGATCAGCTTGAGCAGATCCGCGCCCAGATCGGCGCTGGCGGGCACTTCGCCCACTTCGCCGGGCTTGGCCCATGCCTGGTAATCTTCGCGGCTGAGGGAAGGGCGGTCATATTCCGGCGCATCGTCGGCCAGCGGGCCAAGCGGAATATCGCACACCACGTCGCCGTTGAATTCCAGCACCATATGGCCGGTATCGGTGACTTCGCCGATTACCGCGAAGTCCAGTTCCCACTTGCGGAAGATCGCTTCGGCCATCGGCTCCTTGCCGGGCTTGAGCACCATGAGCATACGCTCCTGGCTTTCGCTCAGCATCATTTCGTAAGGCGTCATGCCTTCTTCGCGGCACGGCACCATATTCATGTTGAGCCGGATACCCGCGCCGCCCTTGCTGGCCATTTCCACGGAGGAGGAAGTGAGGCCAGCCGCGCCCATGTCCTGAATCGCTACGATTGCGTCGGTCGCCATCAGTTCAAGGCAGGCTTCGATCAGCAGCTTTTCGGTGAAGGGATCGCCCACCTGCACGGTCGGGCGTTTTTCTTCCGAATTCTCGCCGAAATCGGCGCTGGCCATGGTCGCGCCATGAATGCCGTCCCGCCCGGTCTTCGATCCGACATAGACGATGGGGTTACCAAGGCCGGTAGCGGCGGAATAGAAGATCTTGTCCGTATCGGCGACGCCCACGGTCATCGCGTTGACCAGGATGTTTCCGTCATAGGCCTTGTGGAAATTGGTTTCCCCGCCAACGGTGGGCACGCCCACGCAATTGCCGTAGCCGCCGATGCCCGCGACCACGCCGGAGACGAGGTGCTTCATCTTGGGATGATCGTGCCGGCCGAAGCGCAGTGCGTTCAAATTGGCCACCGGGCGGGCGCCCATGGTGAACACGTCGCGCAGGATACCGCCCACGCCGGTCGCCGCGCCCTGATAGGGCTCGATATAGCTGGGGTGGTTGTGGCTCTCCATCTTGAAGATGGCTGCCTGGCCCTTGCCATCCGGCCCTTCGCCAATATCGATGACCCCGGCATTCTCACCGGGGCCGCAAATCACCCAGGGGGCCTGCGTCGGCAGCTTCTTCAGATGCAGGCGCGAGGATTTGTAGGAGCAATGCTCCGACCACATGACCGAGAAGATGCCAAGCTCCACCAGATTGGGCTCTCGGCCCAACCGGTCGAGGATGATGGCATATTCGTCTTTGCTCAGGCCGTGTTCGGCCACGATTTCGGGAGTGATCTGGGACATGAAGCCGCCCTTAGCGTCGGCTATCGCCCTGCGCCAGCCCCCTCAAGCTACTTGGCGCGCTTGACCCTGCGGCTTGTCCCCGTCATTGCTCGCTCAGGATGGCGGAAACCTCTGACACTATCGCTGGAATGACCTTCGAGGACGCGTTGCGCGCGCTGGAAGACGTCGTTCGCAAGCTCGAAGGCGGCGAAGTGCCGCTCGACGAATCGATTACCCTTTATGAGCGGGGGGAGGCGTTGCGGAAGCATTGCCAGGCCCGGCTCGATGCGGCGCAGGCCCGGATCGAAAAGATCGTGGCCGGGCCGGATGGCCAGCCATCGGGCACCGTGCCGCTCGATCCCGACAGGGGCGCCTGAGTCATGGCGGTCACCGGCGTGTCGGATGGCGTACTCGCTCGCGGTCTTGAACGGATTGCTATCGATATAGACCGGGCGTTCGACGAATTGCTGCCCGTGCCCGAGGATGCGCGCCGCCGGCTGGTGGAGGCCATGCGCTATGCCACTATCGGCGGGGGCAAGCGGCTGCGCCCATTGCTGCTCGCGGCGACGGCTGACCTTTATGGAGTCGATCGCGCGCAGGCAGTGCGGGCTGGGGCCGCGATCGAGGCGATCCATGTCTATTCGCTGATCCATGACGATCTGCCCTGCATGGACAATGACGATCTGCGCCACGGCAAGCCTACGGTCCACAAGGCGTTTGACGATGCCACGGCAGTGCTGGCGGGGGATTCTCTCCACGCGCTGGCCTTCGAGATTCTTGCCGATCCCCGCATGAGCGGCGATCCCTTCATGCGCGCCGAACTGGTGGTCACGCTGGCGCGGGCCAGCGGTCATGACGGTATGGCCGGTGGCCAGATGATGGACATGGCCGCGGAAACCGAGACCTTCGATCTCCACACCATCACTCGCCTGCAACAGCTCAAGACTGGGGCACTTCTGGGCGCGGCAGTGGAAATGGGGGCGATTCTGGGCCGGGTCCCGCATGAGGGCAGGGCGCATCTGCATAATTACGCCCGCGACATCGGCCTTGCTTTCCAGATCGTGGACGATCTGCTCGATCATGAAGGCGATCCGGACAAGGCGGGCAAGGCGCTGCGCAAGGACGATGCTCAGGGCAAGCAGACCTTCGTCTCGTTGTTAGGGCCGGAACGCGCGCGCGATCAGGCCCACGCACTGGTCGATCAGGCCATCGGCCACCTAGCCGCGCATGGCAAGGAAGCGGACCTGTTGCGCGCCATCGCGCGTTTCATTGTCGAGAGGGATCGTTGAGTGGCGCAGCGCATCGGCATCTATCCCGGCACCTTTGACCCGATTACGCTGGGCCACACGGACATCATCCGGCGCGGTGCAAAGCTGGTGGATCGGCTGATCATCGGCGTGACCACCAATCTTGCCAAAGACCCAATGTTCTCGCCTGACGAGCGCATGGCCATGGTCCGGCGCGAGGTAGAGGCGCTGGGGCTGGATAATGTCGAGGTGGTCGGCTTCAACGCCCTGCTGATGAAGTTCGCCGAGAGCCAGAATGCTTCGGTCATCATTCGCGGTTTGCGGGCCGTTGCGGATTTCGAATATGAGTTCCAGATGGCCGGAATGAACCAGCAGCTCAATCCCCGGATCGAGACTGTGTTTCTGATGGCCGATGTCAGCCTTCAGCCCATCGCATCGCGTCTGGTGAAGGAGATTGCCCTGTTCGGCGGCGATATTTCGCGCTTCGTCAGTGGTCCGGTCTGCGACGAGGTGGGAGCCCGCGTAGAGGAACTGGGCCGCAAGGGTGACTTCTGAGCCAATCGGGTGCAGGTGCATCGTTCATTGAACCGACAGTCCTTCGCCGCTACACCCCGCGGCAAGAGAGTGCTCCGAGAGAACAGTAGCCTTACATGATCAAACGCCTGACTGCCGTGGCGCTCGCCATTTCCATCGCTGCCATGCCGACTTTCGCGATGGCGGAAGACGCGGAGCCTGCACCGGCGCCGCGTATCTTTCAGCCGGTGAATTTCAATCCGCAGGAAGATTTGGATAATATCCTCTATCTTGACCTGTCCAACGGCAAGCGCGTTACCATTCGCCTGATGCCCAACTGGGCGCCCGCCCATGTGGAGCGGATCAAGACGCTGACCCGTGAGGGTTTTTATAATGGCGTCGTGTTCCACCGCGTGATCGATGGCTTCATGGCGCAGACGGGCGATCCCACGGCCACGGGGCAGGGCGGGTCCGAACTTCCCGACCTCAAGCAGGAATTCAATCCGATGCCGCATGTGCGCGGCACCGTTTCCATGGCACGCGCGCAGGGTGAGGATACGGCGAACAGCCAGTTCTTCATCGTCTTCTATCCGCGCCTCGGGCTGGACCGGAAATATACCAATTTCGGCCGCGTGATCGCCGGGATGGATGTAGTGGACGAGATTGAGCGGGGCGAGCCGCCCGCGAATCCCACCAAGGTCCTGCAGGCCTCCATCGGCTCGGACAACAAGGCCCCGCCGGTGATCGCCCAGCCTGCCCAGGAAGAAGCCATCACGGCCGACATGCTGAACGCGGCTTCTACGCCTGCGCCGGCTCCGGCCCAGTAAAGGCCAGCAAAGCAGGAGAGGGGAGCAAGGCGCTTCCCCTCGCGCGTGTCCCGGCCTAGATGCGCGCCATGCGTGTTGACCTGTTCGATTTCGATCTGCCGCCTGAACTGATTGCCCTGCGCCCGGCCCGGCCGCGCGATTCGGCGCGTCTTCTGCTGGCGGCAAGCGATGCGCCTTTCCAGAACCGGATCGTGAGCGATCTGCCGGGCCTGCTGCGCGCGGGCGATGTGCTGGTGTTCAACGATACGCGCGTGATTCCCGCTCAGCTCGAAGGCAAGCGGGGGGAGGCCAGGATCGGCGCCACGCTGCACAAGCGGATCGATCTGCGCCGTTGGCAGGCCTTCATTCGCAACGCCAAGAGGTTGAAGGTCGGGGATGTGATCGACTTCGCCAATGGCGTGAATGCTGTGGCGGAAGAACGGTATGAGGATGGCAGCTGGACGCTGGCCTTCGCGGGCGAGGAACCGGTCGAAATTCTGCTGGAGCGCGCAGGCCGCATGCCCTTGCCGCCTTACATTGCGGGCAAGCGCCCCACGGACGAGGCTGACCGGCAGGATTATCAGACGATCTTTGCGGAAAAAGACGGCGCGGTTGCCGCACCTACCGCGGCACTGCATTTTACGCCCGCTTTGCTCGATGCGCTCGATCAGGCAGGCGTTCGGCGCGAAACGCTGACCCTTCATGTAGGGGCAGGCACTTTCCTTCCGGTAAAGGCGGAGGATACGAGCGAGCATCGCATGCATTCGGAATGGGGCCGGATCGATGCAGAGACGGCCGACCGCCTCAACGCGGCACGGGCGGCGGGTGGGCGGATCATCGCCGTGGGCACCACATCCCTGCGCCTGCTGGAAAGCGCCACGGGCGATGACGACATCATCCGCCCCTTCGAAGGCGACACCGCCATTTTCATCACGCCGGGCTATCGCTTCAAGGCGATTGACGGGTTGATGACCAACTTCCACCTGCCCAAATCGACGCTGTTCATGCTGGTCAGCGCGCTGATGGGGCTGGAGAAGATGCAGGCCGTCTACGCCCACGCGATTGGGGAAGGCTATCGCTTCTACAGTTACGGGGATTCGAGCCTATTGCTGCCCAGCGGGTGATGCCTGTTCTTCCTCCTGCTCCGGCTCTGCCCATGCCAGCCTGAGCCGCCCGGAGGAGGCAATGGCTTCCGCCTGTCCTCCACGAGCGATAATTCCCTCGGCGATGGCTTCACGCTGCGCTCTCGTGCCGCCTTCCACGCGCAATACCCGGTTCAGCCGGGCGGAACCCCAGCCTGCTGCGTCCAGCGCAGCGCCATCCACTACGCCTTGAACGATGGACATGGCGGGCGGGGCAATATCTTGCGGCGGGGCCAGCCTGACCTTCCACCCCGGAAGCGCACGAGCGGCGCGATCTTCCAGCGCTCGATAGCCTTCAAGGCCGAGGCCGGGCAGCGCAGCGGCGCTGACACTCAGCGTACGGGATGGGAGTTCGGCCACGACGGAGGAGGGATCGGCCCCCGCGATCAGTGCCAGATCTGCGGCGGCACGGGCCTGCATGGCCGCCAGCCCAGCTTGCGGCCCCTCGGCGGTGGCGCGGGCGATCTGCACGGCTTCGGCAGTGTTGCCGTCCACGGAGATATGCAACTGATCGACATGCAAATCCACGGAGCGAGCCAGCCTCTGGGTCAGCGCGGTGGCGATGGCCTGATCTGCCCGCTGTTCGATCTTCGGCGTTAGCATGACGGCCCTGATCTGGATGGGATTGGCTGTATAATCGATCTCCAGCTGGGATAGCCGCGCTTCATTGGGGAAGTAGGCTCGGACCGTATCACGCACTTGCCGCTGGGCGACCGCCTCGAACGCAATCTGCTTCAACGCTGCGCCGAGCGGGACCGAGAGGATGCCCAAGGCACCGATAAACAGCGCCAGCTGCCAGCCAGTGTGATGGGGGGAAAGATGGCTGCCGAAACCGTAGATGCGGGCAACCAGGGCGGCCGTGAGTGCGATGGTGACGGCGTTCGTCAGGAACAGCAGGAGAGAACCTGAAAAGACCGTCCAGTTCCAAGTCGCTATGCCGAAACCAACCACCGCCAGCGGCGGCATAAGGGCAATGGCGATGGCCACGCCCACCACCGTACCCCCACGGCCCCGGATAAGCGCGTAGGCCCCGGCGATGGCTGAGAGCAGCGCGACCAGCAGGTCGAACAGGGTCGGGCGAGTGCGCCCTGCGATTTCGCTGGTTATGGTCTGAACCGGGGAAATGGACACGAAAATGGCCGAAAGGACGATGGCAATCGCAGATCCGAGGGCCAGGGCAATTGCCGCCCGGCGTATCTCAGTGAAATCCAGCGTAGAAATACCAAAGCCCAGCCCAATGATCGGCATCATCAGTGGGGAAAGCAGCATGGCGCCGATCAGTACCGCCACGGAAGGCATCAGCAGGCCAAGCAGGGAAATCGCGGCTGAAATCACCACCAGGAAAAGATACCGACCGGACCAGCCGGAATCCTGCGCGATCATCTTCAGGATGGCATCGTGATCGACGCCTCCGACTGCCCACATTTTCCACCAGCGGCGCAATTTGCTCGGATCGGGGCGATCCGACGCGAACTCGGTCATTCAGGCTCCTCGGCTTTACCTGTCGCTGGGGACTATTGCCGATCGGGCGCGCCGCGTCGACCCTGGTGTCTCCTGCAGGCCTTACGCAACCTTGAGGGCCGATCCCATGCCAAGGTCATCCCGGGTGGACAGGGGCACGCTGCCGGGAACGCCAAGCCCGTGCCGCCGGAGGAGGCCTACGGCCTTGGGGCGGCTGACGGGGCGGGAGAATATATAGCCTTGCGCCCGGGCGCAGCCGAGTTCGGCCAGCATGTCGATCTGGTCGGAGGTTTCCACGCCCTCCGCAATCGCTTCGATCCCGAGATCCCGCGCGATCTGCAAAATCCCGCGCACAATGGCTGTGCTGGGATGGCGCGGGGAGAGCTTGCGGACGAAGGATTGGTCCACCTTCAATATGTCGATCGGCACTGTGAGCAGATGGGTCAGCGCGGCGAAGCCGGTGCCGAAATCGTCCAGCGCAACCTTGATACCGCGCATTCGCAGATCGCGAATACCGGAGGAAACGACCTTGTCCCGCTGGCCGAGATAGGCGTCTTCCGTCACTTCGACCACAAGATGGTCCAGCGGAATTCCGTGCTCGCCAAAGGAGCGGTCGATCTTTTCGTGCAGATTACCGAAATAGAAATCGGCTGAAGAGACATTCACGCTGACGCGGCGCACGGGCAGAGCCTGATCCAGCCAGGAGCGTATATCCTGCGCCACAATTGCCAGCACGCGCTTGGTCAGTTCGGCCGAAACGCGCGCATCGGAGAAGGCCTCCTGAAACAGGGAGGCGGGCAGAACCCGGCCGGAGGCATTCTTCATACAGCTCAAGGCTTCGAAGCCGACGATCTGGCGGGTTTCGATGCAGACGATTGGCTGGTAGCGCACATTGATGCGGTCATCGCCCAAAGCATCGCTGACATTGCGGACCGCATCGCGGCGATAGGCCATACGGGTGCCAATGCCGGGCCAATAGCGCACGAAACCACCGCGCATGGTTTCCTTGGCGTGATAGAGTGCGAAATCCGCATTGCGGCGAACTGCGGAGGGCATGACGTCGGTCGGGGCCAACACTGCGCCGCCAATCGTGCAGCGCGGCAGGAAAGTATGGCCGTCGTGCTGGGCCGGGGCGGAAATCGCAGCAATGAGTATTTCGGCGGTGCGATAGACATCCTGCAGGAAATCCGCACCCTGGATGATGATGGTGAATTCGTCCCCGCCGGTGCGGAATACGGTATCGGGCATCATGGCCCGCGCAATACGCTGGCCGACAGCGCGCAGCAGCACATCCCCCGCATCGTGGCCAAATGTGTCATTCGTGATCTTGAGATTATCGACATCGACGATGAACAGACCCCACGAACCGGGCAGTTCGCAGCGCAGTTGCATCAGCGCTTCGTCAAAGGCGGCCCGGTTGGGCAGGCCGGTCAGCGCGTCGATAGTCGCCTTGCGCTCACGGTCGAGAATGCGTTGCTGCCGGGCGAGGGCAAGGCCGCACAGTTCCGCGCAGGCTTCCATCATATTCTGCTCGGCCTGGGTGGGCGCGCGTTTCTGCTCGAAATAGACGGCCAGCGCACCGATAGCCCGGCCTTCCTCATCCCGGATCGGCATGGAACTGCAGGCCAGGAAGCCAAGCGGCAGTGCGAGTTGCTTGCACGCCGCCCATTTCGGATCGGTTTCAATATCTTCCGCGCAGATGAAACGGTTATGATAGACCGCGCTTCCGCAGGAGCCGACATCGGGGCCTACCAGTAAACCATCCAGCGCCTGAAGATAGGCATCCGGCAAGGACGGGCCGGCAAGTGGGCGCAGCATACCTGCAGGGTCCACCGCTACAATTGTGCAATGTCCGGACGCAAAGAACTGCCTGGCTTCTATGCAGAGCCTATCCAGTATTTCTTCAAGCGGACTGCCTTTGGCAATCTGCTCGAGAATAGTATTTCTGAATTTAAGCAAGCACCGATCCCAAGCAGCGCCTTTCCGGCGGCCGAATGCATAATTGGCATAGAATTTTGAAGTTTGAATTAACGGGCGGCAGTCCTGCCAGGTGCTCGCCACTTCATTCATGCGGCTGCATAAAGTGAGGCAGCCTTGCCACAGTGATGGGAACTATCTGCAAGGAAGGGATATTTTTCGCATTTGCGACTGAATTGCAGCCTTGAAATGTACAGCGGCGGGGCCAATCTCCCGCCGGTGACTGAAACGATTCTCGACATTCAGGGTCTTTCGAAGACCTACAAGAACGGGCTCAAGGCCCTGGACGGCGTGGACCTGACCATCCGCAAGGGCGAGATTTTCGCGCTTCTGGGGCCAAATGGTGCCGGCAAGACGACGCTGATCGGTTCGGTCTGCGGGTTGGTGCGGCCCACAGGCGGCACGATAACGGCCTTCGGTACGGATCTGCTGCGCAACTGGCGGTCTGCACGGGCCCGGATCGGGCTGGTGCCGCAGGAACTGGCGACCGACATGTTCGAGAAAGTCAGCCGTTCCGTCGCATTCTCACGTGGGCTGTTCGGTCTGGCGCCCAATCCGGAGCGGATCGAGGAAGTGCTCCGCTCGCTCAGCCTGTGGGACAAGCGGGACGAGCAGATAAGGGCATTGTCCGGGGGGATGAAGCGCCGCGTGCTGATCGCCAAGGCTCTGGCGCACGACCCTGACCTATTATTCCTCGATGAGCCCACCGCAGGCGTGGACGTGGAACTGCGCCGCGATATGTGGAAGCAGATCGGCGCCCTGCGAGAACGGGGGACCACGATCATCCTCACCACCCATTACATCGAAGAGGCCGAGGAAATGGCCGACCGTGTGGGGGTGATCGATAAGGGGCGCATCCTGCTGGTAGATGACAAGGCCGCCCTGATGGCGCGAATGGGCCGCACGGAAGCGGTCATCAGCCTTGCCGAACCGCTCGCCGAAATTCCCTCCGCCCTTTCCGCCTTCCCGCTGCATCTCTCCGATGATAGGCGCGCGCTGATCTATCGCGGGGGCGACGGAATGGGGCAGGGCAAGCGTGACGTGGCCGACCTTACCCGTGCGTTGGTTGCGCAGGGCATCGTCTATACCGCGCTCGACATTCATGAATCATCGCTGGAAGACATCTTCGTCGATCTGGTGGACCATCGGCCGGAAGGGACCGCAGAATGAGCGCGCATCAGGGCCGTGCCCCCCTCCTCAACTGGCGCGGAGCCTGGGCGATCTTCAATAACGAGCTGATGCGCGCCTTCCGCACCTGGATCGGCTCGATCTTCTCGCCCGTGCTGACCACGTCGCTCTATTTCATCGTGTTCGGCGCCGCTATCGGATCGCGCATCAACGAAGTGAACGGCGTCTCCTATGGTGCCTTCATCGTGCCTGGCTTGCTGATGCTCACTCTTTTGAGCGAGAGCACCAATAATGCGAGCTTCGGCATTTACATGCCGCGTTTCACCGGCGCGATTTACGAGTTGCTTTCCGCACCGGTAGGTTTCGTGGAAACGCTGATCGGCTTTGTCGGTGCGGCGGCCGTGAAATCGCTGATCCTGGCCACGATCATCCTCGTAACCGCGACCCTGTTCGTGGATTACCAGATCGCGCATCCCTTCTTTGCGCTGTGCTACATTCTGCTGATTTCCGCGTCCTTCTCGCTGTTCGGCTTCATCCTCGGCATCTGGGCCGATGGGTGGGAACGTCTGCAGATCGTGCCGGTGCTGTTCCTCACTCCGCTGACGTTCCTGGGCGGCACATTCTATTCGATCGAGATGCTGGGCGAGCCGTGGCGAACCATCGCGCTGGTCAATCCCATCGTCTATCTGGTGAATGGCCTGCGCTGGACGTTCAGCGGCCATTCCGATGTCAGTATCGGGGTCTCGCTCGGCATGACTCTGGGATTCCTCGCAATTTGCGTTGGAACCATCGCAATCATCTACCGTACCGGCTGGCGTCTGCGGGGCTGACACGCTACCGATCGGACGCATGGCACATCCGGTTCGACTTCTCCGCATCGCGGCGGCGTCCTGCGCTGTCGTTTCGGCTCCCGCTCTCGCGGAGCTGCCACCGCCGGTGCGCGCCATGGTGGATGCTGCGGTAGCGACGGGCGATGCGGCCAAGGTCAAGACGGTGATCGAGATCGCCAAGGCTACCAACCCCGCCGATATTGCTGAACTCGACGAAATCCATGGAGCCTTTTCCAGAACCCAGCAGGAAAAGGCACGGCTGGCCGCCAAACAGAAGGAAGAGCGTATCCGCTCCGCCGGACTATTGAGGAACTGGTCCGGCCGAGGGGAAGTGGGTGCATCCTACTCGTCCGGTAACAGCCAGAATACCGGGGTGACGCTGGGGCTGGACCTCAAGCGCGAAGGCATCGACTGGAGCCACCGGCTGCGCGGCAATATGGATTATCAGCGCTCAGATGGGCGCACCACGCGGGAGCGCTACTTTGTCTCCTATGAACCGCGCTTCCAGATCAATAACGGCCTGTTCTCCTATGGCCTGGTTCAATATGAGAGTGACCGGTTCCAGGGCGTGGCCGGGCGGCTCGCCGCTTCCGGCGGGCTTGGCTACAAGATCGTCGACAAGGACAGCGTCAGCCTGTCGGCAAAGCTCGGTCCCGCCTATCGCCACACCGATTATGTAACCGGAGCGACGGAGAGCAGCCTGGCCGTTCTGGCCGGCATGGATTTCGACTGGGCGATTACCGACCGGCTGAAACTGACGCAGGATACCAATATGGTCGCCGAAACGGGCGGTGCGGCCACGGTCATCATCGATTCCTCCAACACCACCGTTACATTGGTGACGGGGCTGGAAGCGCGAATGAGCAGGCGTTTTTCCACGCGGCTGTCCTTCACTCTCGATTATGACAGCAACCCGCCGGAGAACAAGAATACCACTGACACGCTTTCGCGCGTCTCGCTGGTCTACGGCTTCTGACTTTCCGCCCCCTCTCGACTTCGGGCGAGGGTGGCGGCAAGGGGAGCGGATGACCCGTTTTTCCTTCAAGATCGACGCTACCGATGGCAAGGCCCGCACTGGCAGCATCCAGATGTTGCGCGGTGAAATCCGTACGCCCGCCTTCATGCCCGTGGGGACAGCCGCCAGCGTCAAGGCCATGAAGCCCGAAGATGTGCGCAGGACCGGCGCCGACATCATCCTTGGCAATACCTATCACCTGATGCTGCGCCCCACGGCCGAACGTGTCGCAAGGCTGGGTGGGCTGCACAAGTTCATGAACTGGCAGCGCCCGATCCTGACCGATAGCGGCGGCTATCAGGTGATGAGCCTTTCCGATCTGCGCAAGATTACCGAGGAAGGCGTTAGTTTTCGCAGCCATCTCGATGGCTCGAAACACATGCTCACCCCGGAACGATCGATGGAGATCCAGCGCCTGCTCGGCTCCGATATCGTGATGGCATTCGATGAATGCCCTCGTGCCGATCAGCCCCGCGACGTGATCGCCCGCAGTATGGAAATGTCCATGCGTTGGGCAAAGCGCAGCCGAGACGGGTTCGATTCCGGCGGAGACCATGCGGCGCGCTCCGCCCTGTTCGGCATCCAGCAGGGTGCGCTGGACGAGGGCCTGCGTCGCCATAGCGCGGAGGCGCTGACCGAAATCGGTTTTGACGGCTATGCTATTGGCGGACTGGCCGTGGGTGAGGGGCAGGACGCGATGTTCGCCACGCTGGATTTTGCGCCGGGTCAGCTTCCTGCGAATCGCCCGCGTTATCTGATGGGTGTGGGCAAGCCTGACGATCTGGTCGGCGCGGTCGAGCGCGGGGTCGATATGTTCGATTGCGTGTTGCCCACCCGTTCGGGCCGCAACGGTCAGGCATTTACCTGGAATGGCCCGCTCAATATGCGCAATGCCAGATATGCGGAGGATACGGGCCCGCTGGACGAGCGTTGTTCATGCCCTACCTGCGCGACCTATAGCCGCGCCTATCTGCACCACCTGATCAAATCGGGCGAGATTTTGGGTGCCATGCTGATGACGGAGCATAATCTCTCTTTCTACCAGCAACTGATGCAGGGCATGCGCGATGCTATCGGGCAGGGGCGCTTTGCCGCTTTCGCCGCCGATTTCCGCCGCGATTATCTACGCCCATCGAGTTCGTGACGAAGCTCTCGCCGGGTGCGGGCGGATGCGCTAAGGGCGCGGCATGGCGGAACGATTTGAACGACACAAGCAGCCCTGGACTTCTGCGGAGATCCAGAAACTGCATACTCTGGCCAAAAAGGGCATGGCGCTGAAGGCGATTGCCAAAGCGCTGACCCGCAGCGAAGAATCCGTGAAGGATCGCGCCAAGGCCGATGGGCTGACAATCGCGAAGAAGCACTAATGCTGCGCCTTTCCGGTCTTTCCCTGCCGCTCGATCACGATGCTGATGCGCTGCCGGCCGCGATTTGCGAGCGGCTGGGTATAGAGCGCGGCGATCTGCGCGAATTTTCGATCTTCCGGCGCGGTAACGATGCGCGGCGGCGCAACGCTATCCAACTCGTCTACACCGTGGATGTCGATCTGGCGGATGAGGCCGGAGTGCTGGCCCGCTTCGCCGGCGACAAGGACGTTCGCCCCACACCCGACATGACATATTATCCGCCCGTCACCGCGCCTGCCGGCTGGGCGGGAAAGCGGCCCGTGGTGATCGGGGCCGGTCCTTGCGGACTGTTCGCCGGGCTGATCCTCGCCCAGATGGGTTTTCGCCCGATCATTCTCGACCGCGGCAAGGTAGTGCGGGAACGTACCAAGGATACCTGGGGCCTCTGGCGCCGGTCCGAGCTTAATCCGGATTCCAATGTGCAGTTCGGCGAAGGGGGCGCAGGCACTTTCTCGGACGGCAAGCTCTATTGCCGAGTGAAAGACCCCCGTTTCCTGGGCCGCAAGGTGCTGGAGGAATTCGTCCGCGCCGGTGCGCCGGACGACATTCTGTGGGAAGCGCATCCGCATATCGGCACCTTCCGCCTCGTCACCATGGTGGAGAGCATCCGCCGCACTATCGAGGAACTGGGCGGCGAATATCGCTGGCAGACGCGGGTGGACGATATCGAGCTGGATCGCCTGCCCGATGGCCGCAGGCGGCTGCGCGGGCTGCACTTGCACGATGGCAGCTTCCTCGAAGCGGATCAGGTCGTCTTTGCGATTGGCCACAGCGCACGGCCGACTTTCGAGATGTTGCACCGGCAGGGCGTCCATATGGAGGCCAAGCCTTTCTCCATCGGTGTGCGGATCGAGCATCCGCAAAGCTGGATCGACCGGGCTCGCTATGGAAATTGCGCCGGCCATCCCGATCTTGGTGCGGCGGCCTACAGCCTCGTCCATCACTGCGCCAATGGCCGGACGGTCTACAGCTTCTGCATGTGCCCTGGCGGGCGCGTGGTGGCGGCTACATCCGAAGAGGGGCGCGTGGTGACGAATGGCATGAGCCAGTATTCGCGTGCCGAGTTCAACGCCAATTCCGGCCTCGTGGTAGGGATTGAGCCGGAGAAGGATTATCCCGGTAGTCCGCTGGCTGGGATCGAGTTCCAACGTCATTGGGAATCGCTGGCCTATGTCGCGGGCGGATCGTCTTACGCCGCCCCTGGGCAGAAGGTGGGAGATTTCCTTGCCGGACGGCCTTCCACCGAACTGGGTGAAGTGAATCCCTCCTACAAGCCCGGCGTCACCATGACGGATTTGGCGCAATGCCTGCCGCCCTTCGCGATTGAGGCAATGCGGGAGGCAATTCCTGCCTTCGGTCGCCAGATCGCGCATTATGACCACCCCGATGTGGTCATGACCGGGGTGGAAACCCGCACCTCCTCTCCCGTGCGCATCACGCGGGGCAAGGACTTCCAGAGCCTCAACACCGAAAATCTGTTTCCGGCCGGGGAGGGGGCCGGTTACGCAGGCGGTATCCTTTCAGCCGCGATTGACGGGATCAAGGTAGCCGAGGCTGTAGCGCGCAGCATTGTGGCGGGGTGAACGGAAAAGCTGGCCAAGCCCCCGCTGATCCAATTGCAGCCAATCGAACGAAAAAGGGCGGCCCCGAAGGACCGCCCTTTTTGTTGCGCGATCTGTAAACAGATCAGCGCGAATAGAATTCGACGACCAGGTTCGGTTCCATGGTGACGGGGTAGGGCACCTCGTCCAGGCTCGGAACGCGGGCGAAGGTCACCTTGTCGGTGCCGTCGACCGAAACATAGTCAGGAATGTCACGCTCGGGCAGGCCCTGAGCTTCGACGACCAGCGCCATTTCCTTGGCCTTGTTGCCCAGGCTGATCACGTCGCCAACCTTCACGCGGCGCGAGGCGATGTTGCACTTCACACCATTGACGCGAATGTGGCCGTGGCTCACCAGCTGGCGGGCGGCGAAGATGGTCGGAGCGAACTTGGCGCGATAGACGACCATGTCCAGACGCTGTTCGAGCAGACCGATCAGGTTCTGACCGGTATCGCCCTTCATGCGCGACGCTTCCTGATAGGTGCGCTTGAACTGCTTTTCGGTGACGTCGCCGTAATAGCCCTTGAGCTTCTGCTTGGCGCGAAGCTGCAGACCGAAGTCCGACATCTTGCCCTTGCGGCGCTGGCCATGCTGGCCGGGGCCATAGGAACGGCGGTTTACGGGGCTGTTCGGGCGGCCCCAGATGTTTTCGCCCATGCGGCGGTCAAGCTTATGCTTGGCGCTCTTGCGCTTCGACATATGTCATCTCCAATTTGCGGACAGGCCCAATGCCTGCCTTCGAACCCGGCACGCACCGACAGGCCTGATACCTGTCGCGGCCGCCGCTTCACCGGGATGCGAGGCCAATCGAAAAAGCCGCCAGCAACGCCAGCGGCCCCGAAGTGAGAGGCGCCAATGGCCCCTCGTTGCGCCAATGTCAATTACCAACCTGCGCTCCAGCCATGCCCGCGGGCAAAATCGGCTCAATCAGCGGCTTTCGTGGGTTTCGGCCCTCGGGCCAAGGCGGAAAGGACGCCGCGCAAGGTGCGAATTTCGAGGTGATTCCAGCCCGGTTTGGTCAGCACATTGCGCAGGGTGAGCCGGGTGGCTTCCGCGCGGCTTTCGGGGAAGAAATAGCCCTTGGGTTCCAGCAATTGCTCGAAATGGCCGATCAGTCCCTCCAATTCCTCCTGCGGGGCAGGGGGGAGATGGTCTTCCTGGGTGGGCATGGCCAGATCGCGATGCTTGGACCATTCATAGGCGCACAGGATCACAGCCTGTGCCAGATTGAGCGAGGCAAATTCCGGATTGATCGGCACGGTTACGATTGCCCGAGCGACCGCGACATCTTCCGTTTCCAGGCCCGAGCGTTCCGGGCCGAACAGATAGGCGCTGCGCCCCTGCTGGGTAGCGATTTCCCGCGCTGCTTGTTCTGGTGTGACGACTGGCTTGGTTACGCCGCGCTTGCGGACCGTGGTGGCATAGACATGCGCGCAATCGGCCACAGCCTGGGCCACGCTCGGGAACACCTGAGCGCCTTCCAGCACGATGTCCGCGCCGGAGGCCGCAGGCCCGGCTGATGGGTTCGGCCAGCCGTCGCGCGGGTCCACCAGCCGCATTTCCGCGAGCCCGAAATTGAGCATGGCACGTGCGGCCTTGCCGATATTCTCGCCCAGTTGCGGGCGCACGAGCACGATGACCGGCAGTTCAGCCTTCATCGCTATCCCGGTTCCCGATTTCGCGCACGCTGCTGGCGAATTCCTCGAAATCGCGGGCTTCGGAGAAGTCACGATAGACCGAGGCGAAGCGGATATAGGCGACGGAATCGAGCTGCCTCAGTCCGTCCATCACCATCTCGCCGATCCGGGCGGAGGCGATTTCGGCATCGCCCAGCGTTTCGACCTGGCGCTGTATGCCCGAAACAAGCTGGTCGAGCTGCTCCTGCGAGACGCCGCGCTTGCGGCAGGCGAGCGCCACCGACCGTTCGATCTTGTTGCGATCGAACGGTTCGCGGCCACTGTCGCTTTTCACCACAGTGATGTCGCGCAATTGCACACGTTCGAAAGTGGTGAAGCGCGCGCCGCAGCTTTCGCATTGGCGGCGCCGACGGATCGCGGTGTTATCCTCGGTGGGCCGCGAATCCTTCACCTGACTATCGTCATGCGCGCAAAAGGGGCAGCGCATCGTCTACTCCTCAGCGGCCCGGATAGACCGGGAACGCTTCGCACAGCTCGGTAACGCGGCGGCGGACGCTTTCTTCCACCTGCGCATCGCCATCGTCGCCATTCTTGCGCATGCCATCCACTACTTCGGCGATCAGTTCGCCGACCTTGCGGAACTCCTCAGGTCCAAAGCCACGGGTCGTGCCGGCAGGCGTGCCGAGACGAACACCGGAAGTGACGAAGGGAGAGCGCTGATCGAAGGGGATCGCGTTCTTGTTGCAAGTAAGCCAGGCCCGGTCGAGGCCCTTTTCAGCCGCCTTGCCCGTCACATCCTTGCGGGTGAGGTCAACCAGCATCAGGTGATTGTCGGTGCCGCCCGATACGATATCCAGCCCATGGTCCTGCAGGCTGCCGGCAAGCGCCTTGGCATTCTCGACAATGCGGGCCGCATATGCCTTGAATTCGGGGCGCAGGGCTTCCTGGAACGCGACTGCCTTGGCCGCGATCACGTGAACCAGCGGACCGCCCTGCATGCCGGGGAATACGGCCATGTTGAACTTCTTGGCCAGATCCTCGTCATTGGTCAGGATCACGCCCGAGCGAGGGCCGCGCAGGCTCTTATGCGTGGTGGTAGTAACCACATGGGCGTGCGGGAAGGGCGAGGGATGCGCGCCGCCGGCGACGAGGCCGGAGAAATGCGACATGTCCACCAGCAGATAGGCGCCTACTTCATCCGCGATTTCGCGGAAGCGGGCGAAGTCCCAGTGGCGCGGATAGGCGGTGGCGCCCGCGATGATCAGCTTGGGCTTATGTTCCCGGGCCAGCTGCGCGATCTCGTCCATGTCGAGCAGCTGGTCATCCTTGCGGACGCCATAGGGCACCACATTGAACCACTTGCCGCTCATGTTCACTGGCGAACCGTGGGTAAGGTGACCGCCGGCCGAAAGGCTGAGGCCCATGAAAGTATCGCCCGGCTCCAGCAGGGCCAGGAACACGGCCTGATTCATCTGGCTGCCCGAATTGGGCTGCACATTGGCGAATTCGCAACCGAATAGCTTCTTCGCGCGCTCAATCGCCAGATTCTCGACGATATCCGCATATTCGCAACCGCCATAATAGCGCTTGCCCGGATAGCCTTCGGCATATTTGTTGGTGAAGACCGATCCGGTCGCCTCAAGCACGGCGGGCGAAGCGATATTCTCGCTTGCGATCAGTTCGATCTTGTGGCGCTGGCGACCGAGTTCCTTCTGGATGGCGGCGAAGACCTCGGGGTCTGCCTGCTCCAGCGTATCGTGCCAGAAATGCTGCAATGCCTCGGAAGTGGCGGCGGGGGCGCTGCTCATGAAGTTCAGTCCTGCGGAGGGTTGGTAAGCTTTTCGACGCGGGGGCCATGGCGCCCACCAGCGAAATCGGTGCCAAGGAACGCGGTGACGCACGCCCTTGCCATATCGGGGCCAGTCAGCCGCGCGCCCATCGCAATCGCATTGGCATCATTATGCTCACGCGCGAGGGCAGCCGACAGCGGCTCGGAAACGAGCGCGCAGCGCAGCTTGGGATGACGATTGACCGCGATGGAGATGCCAATACCCGAACCGCACAGGGCGATGCCCCGTTCTGAGGAGCCCGATGCAACAGCTTCAGCCAGCTTGTAGCCGTAATCGGGATAATCGACCCGGTCGGCCGTTTCCGGGCCGAGGTCGTTCACCTCATGGCCCTGTTCGCGCAGCCAGTGTGCAAGCTCAGCCTTGAGCTCCACTGCGGCATGATCGGAGGCAATGGCAATCTTCATGGCGCGCACATAGGGACTAGATTCGCATGGTGCCACCGCAAAAGCGCTTTGTTCCCCAATGGTGGACCTTTTGTCCTATCCGGCCTGTGCTACGGCACTGTTGCAAAGGGCGCCTGAAGGCGATCAGGCTGGCATTATGAAGGGAGAGGAAATGACCGAAGAGGATTATCATCGCTATATCGCCGCGTTCAACGCGCGGGACTATGACGCGCTGGAGACCTTTTTCGCGGACGATTTCGCGCTGGAGAATGCGGGCTTCCGCGTTCAGGGAAAGCCCGCATTCCGCGAGTTCTATGCGTTCTTCCACCAGTTCTGCCTTGAAGAGGTGATCTTCAAGGAGTTCTTCCCGGGCAGGAACGGCTTTGTTTCCAATGTGGTAATCCGCTTCACAGGCATAGAGGACCTTTCCGCCGAGGTGCTGGCTGAGAAGGGCTATTCCGGGATGAGCGTGGTACCCAGGGGCGTCTCGGTCGATGTGGAGTTTTATATCCACTACCTCCTCAATGCAGAGGGCAAGATCCAGTATATCAAGGGTGCCGTCTGGGTGCCGGAAGCAAAACAGGGCTAGGGCAGGGAGGGGGCGCAATCTGTGCGCGAACCGTTATAGGGGCGCGATGGACCCTACCAAATTCGACACCGCCACTTTCCTTCGCGATTATTGGCAGAAGAAGCCGCTGCTGATCCGCAATCCGTGGAAATCATGGAGCAATCCGCTCGATCCCGATGATCTGGCGGGGCTGGCGTGCGAAGACGGCGTGGAGTCGCGCCTTGTCGAATTGGCGGGCGGCGATTGGCTGCTGGAACACGGCCCGGTTGCCGAAGAGCGGTTCAGCGAACTGGGCGGGAAGCCATGGACGTTGCTGGTCCAGGCCGTCGATCATTATGTGACGGAAGTGGCGGCCTTGATCGAGCCATTCCGCTTCGTACCGAACTGGCGCATTGACGATGTGATGGTCAGCTACGCCACCGAAGGCGGAGGGGTAGGGCCGCATTTCGACCAGTATGACGTGTTCCTGGTGCAGGGACTCGGCCAGCGGCGCTGGCAGGTTGGCGGTTTATGCGACGATGCCAGTCCATTGCGCGCCCATCAGGATCTGCGCCTCCTCGCGGATTTTGAGCCTGTGGAGGAGTGGATACTGGAGCCGGGAGACATTCTCTATCTTCCGCCCCGCGTGGCGCATGATGGTGTGGCGCTGAGCGATGATTGCATGACCTATTCGATAGGCTTTCGTGCGCCGTCCCGCGCCGATCTGCTCGGCGACTGGACTGACGACCTGCTGGAAGAAATGCCGGCGGAAGATCGCTATGCGGATCCTGGTCTTCGGGTTCAGCTTAACCCTGGCGAGATTTCCGCTGTGGCACTGGACGAACTCCACGCAATGGTGACTGCCGCTCTGGCTGACCGGGATGCTTTCACGCGCTGGTTCGGGCGCCATAGCAGCACGCGCAAATATCCCGACCTCGACTGGGCGCCCGAGGCGCCTTTGAGCGCGGACGATGTGCAGGCTCTGCTGGCGGGAGATGCGCTTGTAAGCCGCAATCCCGCGAGCCGGTTTTCCTTTGTCCGGCAGGGCAGGCAATCCGTGCTGCTGTTCGTCGATGGCGAATGTTCCGAATGCAGCGGGCCAAGCGCCGCGCTGGCGGAACAGATGTGCGCCTCCCCGGAATTTGCGGTTGAGGCCGAGATAGCGAAGGACGATCGGGCGATCGATCTACTTGTCCGGCTGTTCAATCAAGGCAGTTTGGGCGTCGATACGGAGGAGTGAAGGGCAGGCTGGTCCGCGCCCTTCAGTGGCCAGGGGCCTCAGCGAATGTTGAGCGGGCCTGCGATTTCCCGCCATTCGCCGGGTGCCAGTCCTTCCAGGGTCCATGACCCGATGCTCCAGCGCACCAATCGCAAGGTTGGGTTGCCGATGGCCGCTGTCATCCGGCGAACCTGGCGATTGCGGCCTTCGCGAATGGTCAGGCGCAGCCAGCTATCGGGAATGCTTTTGCGCACGCGAATCGGCGGGTTGCGTGGCCATAGGGCGGGATCGGC
>MKUB01000002.1:0-2680 GCA_001898545.1 Sphingomonadales bacterium 63-6
CGACAGAGCCAAGCGTTCTCGGCTGAAGTCGTCCACGACAGCCAGCACTCGGAAGCGCTGACCGTTCGTGAAAACATCCGACACGAAATCAAGGCACCAGCGGATGATGGTCCAATTCGGCACTAGTATGGGGCGTTTCGTGCCGAGCGCTCCCTCGCGGCTTCCGGGCCGACAAACCTGAAGCTCTCTTCCCGATGCAGCTGGCACAGCATCCTCTGCTTCATGACCATACCTAGCGCCTCAGCATGAGGTGGATACGCCGATAGCCGAAGCGCGGGGGAAATGAGATGCATTGACCTGTCCTGTTGGCTAGTCAACAGACGGCGGACCAAGATCTTCCGAGATCTCCTGCCGGAGCTTTGGCCCCTTCGCCAACCGCCTGCCGAGCGCAGTGACGAAGGCATCATAGCGCTCGCCAGCCTTAGCGCGGGCCGCCTGCGCGGCGGGTTCGGGCAGAGCCGGCGTCGTGGCGAGCCAGAACTTGATGAACACGGCGAGGCTCTCAACGGCGATGCCGACATCGCGCTCCAGCCGCGTCATCCGACGATCGATTTGATCAAGGCGCTTGGTGAAGACGGCCTCGCGCCGCTCGTCGGCATCCGGCGATAGGAAGGATGCGATAGCGGCCTCGGCAATCATTGACTGCGGCTGCTCGCGGCGGGCGGCATAATCGGCCAGGCTCTTCATCACGGCAGGATCGAGATAGACCGAGATCTGGGCTTTCCGGATGCGCCGGGCGCTCTTGGCATCGGGCATAACCATCAGAGCTCCATTCCATCATTCTGGTCGAGCGAGACCTGGCGAGCCACGCCCTGCATGATCCCGGTCATGCGGCGGTTTCGGGTGGCGGCAGTTTCCATCTCGTCGTCACGGTCCGCGTCGATCTCCAACTCGTTCTCGATTGGCAGCTGCGTCTCGATCGGTTTCGCCTGGCTCAGCTCGGGCTGACGCCGCCGCTCGGAGTCTGTCGTGTCCTCGTCTTCGGAGACCGGAAACATGGTCGGGGTCGCAGGGGCCGCACGTTCCGACTTCGCTGGCAATGGGCGGCTCGTCCAGTCGTCGGCCCGCGCCTCCCTCAGTTCGGTCAGCGCCGGGGGCGGCAGGATGCGTTCGTTGAACCTGATATCCTCGTAATAGCGCGCCTTCTTCGCCCGGATCGGCGGGGTGCCGGCGACCATGACAATCTCGTCGGCGGGCGGCAGCTGCATCACCTCGCCAGGGGTGAGCAGCGGCCTGGCCGTCTCCGAGCGCGACACCATCAGGTGACCGAGCCAAGGCGACAACCGATGGCCGGCATAGTTCTTCATCGCCTTCATCTCGGTGGCGGTGCCGAGCGCATCGGACACGCGTTTGGCCGTTCGCTCGTCATTGGTCGCGAAGCTGACGCGGACATGACAGTTGTCGAGGATGGAGTTGTTCGGGCCGTAAGCCTTCTCGATCTGGTTCAGCGACTGCGCGATCAGGAAGGCCTTCAGGCCATAACCCGCCATAAAAGCTAAAGCGCTCTCGAAGAAGTCGAGCCGGCCGAGCGCCGGAAACTCGTCGAGCATCAGCAGCAAGCGATGACGGTCCGTCTTCGCATTGAGATCCTCGGTAAGTCGTCGCCCGATCTGGTTGAGGATCAGGCGGATCAGCGGCTTGGTCCTGACGATGTCGGAGGGCGGCACGACGAGGTACAGCGTGGTTGGCCGTTTCCCACCGACAATATCGTCGATACGCCAATCACAACGTCGCGTCACTTCTGCGACGACCGGATCGCGATAGAGGCCGAGGAACGACATGGCTGTCGACAGAACGCCCGATCGCTCATTGTCGGATTTGTTCAGCAGTTCGCGCGCGGCGCTGGCGATGACGGAATGCGGGCCGGCATCACCGCGATGTGCGGTGGTCATCATCGCGGCGAGCGTTGACTCGATCGGCCGCTTAGGGTCGGAGAGGAAGGCGGCGACCCCGGCGAGCGTCTTGTCTGCCTCAGCGTACAGGACATGCAAGATCGCCCCGACCAGCAGCGCGTGGCTAGTCTTTTCCCAGTGGTTCCGCTTTTCCAGCGAGCCTTCGGGGTCGACCAGAATATCGGCAATGTTCTGGACGTCACGGACCTCCCATTCGCCTCGGCGGACCTCGAGCAGCGGGTTGTAGGCCGAGGACTTCGCATTGGTCGGATCGAACAACAGCACGCGGCCGTGCCGGGCGCGGAAGCCGGCGGTCAGTTGCCAGTTCTCGCCCTTGATGTCATGGACGATGGCAGAGCCTGGCCAAGTCAGGAGCGACGGCACGACGAGGCCGACACCCTTGCCGGACCGGGTCGGCGCGAAGCAGAGCACATGCTCCGGCCCATCGTGACGAAGATAGTCGCGGTCGTAGCGTCCGAGCACCACGCCATCGGAGCCAAGCAGGCCGGCGGATTTGACTTCTTCCGTCCCTGCCCAGCGCGCCGAGCCGTAGGTTTCTACCTTTTTCGCTTCGCGTGCACGCCAGACCGACATGCCGATCGCGACCGCGACGGCGATGAAGCCGCCTGACGCAGCGATGAACGCGCCTTCGGTGAAGGTGCCGGGCGCGTAGGCATCATAGGCATACCACCACCAAAAGAAGGACGGCGGCACGTAAAAGGGAAAGTCCAGCACGGTGAACCAGGGCGGCCCAAGCTGCGCCTGAAACCCGAGCGACCACGCGACAT
>MKUB01000002.1:2733-4670 GCA_001898545.1 Sphingomonadales bacterium 63-6
TGACCCCAGAGGATTTTGGTGGCCGACATGGCAACGGTCCTTTCTTGGGAATGAAGGGTTAGAGGCCGAGCCCCCGCTTACGGCCAAAGCTCCAGTCGATACCGCCGTCGTCACGGGCGACGCCGGAGACGTGGCGACCGAGCTGCTTTTCGAGCGAGGGCGTCCAGGGCACGAGTTGGAAACCGAGCCCGTCGTCGATCATGGCGAAGCGGCCGGAGGCGAGCGTGAGGCGCTGGCGATAGGTGCCGGCGACATATTCGCCGCTGCCTGACCGGTTGAAGGGCTGGCCGATCTCGGTGGCGAGCTTGTCGCCAGCCGCCTCCAGTTCCCGGTGGCGCAACGTGTCGATCAAGTTGCGACCGAAGCTGATGCGCTGGCCCTGCCGTTCGGCAAGACCCTGTTCGACCAGATGCTCAGCGCGGGCGGACATGGCTTGCCGCACCTCGGCGCCGAAGCCGCTTTCCGAGAGAGCGACCGGCTCGCGTGCAATGTTCTGCCGATCAAGCCAGGTGGCGCCCGACGCCGTGACCTGAGCATCAATGTCGAGATCGGAGCGCACGGCGAGCGCGACGCGACGCTGGCCACGCGCGTCATCGAACTTTCTGAGCTCGACGATCGAGCCCGGCGCGCTGTCGCCGGCCGCGTCGAGGTCGGGCAGCTTGATGTGGTGGGTGCGTCCGTCCACGCCATCCACCACGGCGTAGGCCGTGCCGTTCAGCTCGTCATCGAGACCGCGTTCGACCAGCCGCCCGACGACGGGCAGATCGAGGCTTTCGGCCGCCAGGACATAGTTGGTGGAGCCGCGGTCGATACCGCGTTCCGTCAGCGCCTTGTGCATCCGCTTGATGATGTCGCCACGTTCGCCCAGCTCACGCAGCGTCTTCTCGGCTTCCGGCTTGATGAACCATTGCGCGTTGCCGACCTGGCTGGCGAGACCGAGGGTTTCGAGCTTGCGCAGCCGTCCGACCTTCAAGGCGTGGAACTCGTCGGGCTGCTGGCCCGGAACAGGCGCGAGGTCGATGACGCCGGTATCGCGCCCGTCGCGGGCAAGCTGACGGTCGAGTTGGGTCCAGCGTTCCGTTTCGATCTGTCGCTCGAGGGTGCGGCGGATGTCGAGGTCGGTGCGTGGCCCCAGTTCCTGGGTGATGAGATCGCGCGCCCGGTCGCGCATCCCTTCCTTGATGTAGTCGCGCGCGATGACGAGGTCCTGGCCGTCGTCACGCACCCCGCGCACGATCAGATGGACATGCGGGTGCTCGGTGTTCCAATGATCGACCGCCACCCAGTCGAGCCGGGTGCCGAGATCCTTTTCCATCTGCTCGACGAGATCGCGGGTGAAGGATTTGAGATCGGACATTTCCAGCGCGTCGTCGGGCGAGACGATGAAGCGGAAATGATGCCGGTCGTCCTGGCAGCGCTCGGCGAAGGCGCCGGCATCCGCGTTTTCGCTTCCCGGCCCGAACAGGCGGGCCTTTTCCCCGTCGCGGGTCACGCCCTCGCGGCGCAGATAGTTGAGGTGCTGCCCAAGCGGTGCGGTACGGGCCGAATGGCGCACGACGCGCGCTTTGATGACGGCGCCGCGCGAGCGTGAAGTGATGAGGCGGTTCGCCTGGATGCTGGCGCGCTGGCCGTGCCCGAAGCGCGAGCGGTTGCCGGGCACGATACGGCCCGAGCGCGATACGCCGCCGCCAGCCTTCTTCGCCGCCGCCAGCGCCTGCGCGATGAACGGCTTGGCCCGCTGCGCACCGGAGGAGCGGATGCGGCCGGGCCGGACGCGGAACTCGCGCTCATCGGACATGGCGCGGCCCCGCAATGTGCGAAATCTCTTTGAGATACGAATACTTGTACCTGCGGCGCACATTGCCGCAAAAGGCCGCAAGGTGCGGAAAGGCCAAGAAAATCCAGCAAAAACAACCAACCGACCGACACGCAATGTG
>MKUB01000003.1 GCA_001898545.1 Sphingomonadales bacterium 63-6
AGGTCCACGAACCAGGTCCCCGTCAGATCGAAAGGAGGAGCAGGCCGCTCCTTCTTCAAATTCTCAGGCGCCAAAGCACCCAGATAACCCGGATGCTTCGGGATCATCTGCTGAAAACGCTCCTCCGAGATCGGCGCAGAGCGGTTGGATTGGGCGGCTGCGGGCCCTACGAATACGCCCAGTGCGACCGTTCCCGCCATGACGGTAGCCGCAATTCTCCCAAGGCGTGGTGAGGCGCCTTTCGCCATTCATCATCTCCCAGCTGTCTGGTGCGGCCTGTCTTCGGCCGCTTCCCGCAAGGGCTTGCCAGAAAGCAGTTGATGAAATCAATAAGGTTTGTGCCTGCGGAGGAGATTTGTTTCCAGGCGATGCATTTGCCCACAAGGCTGATCGCCAAACGAAAAGGGCGGCCGCTTGCGCGACCGCCCCTTCTTTTTGACAGAAACTGTCAGTCGGCTCAGGCGTTGGCGCCCTTGCCGGTCTGGCGCCAGCTGTCGGCATAGGCATTACGCGCCACGGCCGAGTAAGGCACCGGCGAAACGATCGCCTTGATTTCGGTCTGCACGTGCGGCTCGACGGTCGGCTTGGTGGTGCCGCCATTGGGTTCGCCCCAAACCAGCGTCACTTCCTTGCCGAATTCGGCGAAATCCGGATCGATCATGCCGATCGACAGCATCGCGCCTTCGTTCGACGAATAGCCGATCCAGGTCGAAACGCCGATCACCTTGCCGTCGCACTTCACTTCGTCGAACGGGTGCATTGCATACACGGCGCTCGGGAATTCGAAGTACTTGGCGCGGTCGCCCTTGGCGAACATCGAGCTCATGACGCGGTTCACGTCTTCCGGATCGAGAGCCAGCGTGACCTTCTGCTTGTGCTTCTGGTCAGCCATCTTCTCCAGGGCTTCGCGGCCGATGAAGTCATGGTCGAACTTCACGATGATGCCGTAACCGATATCCCAGGGGGTCAGGTAGTAGCCTTCGATGCTTTCCGGCACGTAGGAACCGCCGATGGAGCACTTGCCGGCATAGGAGTTGGCCGAAGCCCACTCGCGGAAGCCCTTCGAGATTTCGTCGTCACCGGTGAAGGTGGCGGGCAGCGGCGAAGGCAGCCAGCCCGATTCCAGGGTGTTCGACGAATAGGCGCGGCCGCCGACCAGGGTCAGGCCGAATTCCTTGCCGGCTTCCACCAGCGCGCCATGCACGGTGGCATAATCTTCCCAGGGGCCGAACAGTTCGTAACCGGGCTGACCGGCCATGCCGTGGCGGAGCGCGATCACGTCCTTACCGGCGATGTCGATGTGGGCCATGTTGAAGAACTTGATGTCGGGCGGGGTCTGACCCATCGCCTTTTCCAGCACCTTCATGGCGTTCGGGCCCTGAAGCTGGAAGCGGTAGTTCTTGCGCTTGCCGTCGGTGCGCAGGGCGGTACGCTCGTCGCGTTCCACCTTCACGTTCCACTTGCCGGTCGAGGCGTGATATTCGGCCCATTCGATAGCCGGAGCGCGGCCGACCAGGCTGAAGGTTTCTTCATCCAGGTAGAACAGGATCACGTCGCCGATCACATAGCCGTCGGGGGTCACGGGAACCCACTGCTTGGCCTTGTTCACGGTGAAGTTCTTGAAGCTGTTGATGCCGAGGTAGTTCAGCATCGCGAAGGCATCGGGGCCGGTCACATAGAGTTCGACCATGTGGTACGACTGGTTGAACAGAACGGCGCTTTCCGACCAGGCGCGCTGTTCGTTGCGCCAGTTGGAATATTCAGCCGGAACGCCGGGATAGACGTTCGGACCGACCTGCTGGTTGCGCAGGAAGTCGACAACGTTGTCGACCGAATCCAGCTTCTGCTGAAGGGTTTGCTCACTCATTTCATACCTCTCCTAAGGAAAAAGGGCTTGGTTGAAGCTACGGGTTGAACGGATAGGTTAGTCTTCCACCGGCCGGGCAAGCCAGTCGGCGATGGCTGCATTCACTGCCTCGGGCGCCTCGGCCATAATCATGTGGCCGGAGCCCGGAACGATGACGAGTTCCGCATTCGGAATGGCCGCCGCGATCTTCTCGTGCTGCGCGGGGCCGCTCCAGCTGTCTTCAGCACCGGTCATCACCAGCGTGGGGCAGGTGATGGTGGGAAGCAGGCTTTCCACTTCCGGGCGCCCCAGCAGGGCAGCGATCTGCGCTTCGAACACCTGCGTGCCGGCGCGGATGCACATGTCGCGCATGGGGGCCATCAGTTCCTCTTCACCATGGCGTGCAGGCGCTACCATCGGCGGCAGCCATGTATCGACCAGAGCTTCGGCACCCTTTTCCCGTCCGATGGCGATCAGCGCCTCGCGCTTCTCGCGTTCGCCGGGCTGTATGGGGTGCATGCCGGTGCTGACCAAGGCGAGTCGCCGCACGCGTTCCGGGGCCAGTCTGAACACTTCGAGAGCCACGCGTCCACCCATGGAATGGCCGAACAGGTCAAACCGCTCCGGGCACTGGGCCAATGCGATGCGTGCCATTTCCTGTAGCGAATCCGCCGTACCATAGCCGTCGATCGCCTTCGCTTGCGGAAAGGCGGCCGTTTGCGCGGCATAAAGGCTGGCATCGCAAATCAGGCCTGGCAGCAGGATCAGCATCCGGTCTCCCTGGAAGTCGCTGGTGCAACTTTCTTCGTCAACGTGAACATTTCACCTATACGAATAAATGACCCTTTGCTAGAGACATTCTTGCAATGGCGGCCCTTGCGTGAAAAAGGGGCGCAAACATCCAACCATCAAGGCGAATCCGCCTCCAGCAGCCGCCTGGAACATTTGGGAGCACACTCATGTCCTACGCCGCCATCCATCCCGACTGGGAAAAGCCGCGCGCCAATATGGTCGATGGCTATTCGCTCGAAATGACGGCGAAGGAGATCGAAGGCCTCAAGGAAGCCGCTTCGAAGATCCGCCCCGGCACCCAGATCGCCGTGACCTTCCTGCCCGGTGAGGAAATGAGCCAGCGCGTCGAATGCGCCAAGCTGGTGCGCGACCTCGGCTTCGAACCGATCGTCCACCTGTCGGCCCGCCGCTTCACTTCGGAAGCCGAGCTGGAGCAGTATCTCTCGGACATCACCAGCCAGGCTGCCGTGAAGCGCGTCTTCATCATCGCGGGCGACCCGCCGGAGCCGGAAGGCCCCTATTCGGACTCGCTGCAGATCATCGAGACGGGCCTGCTTGAAAAGTATGGCATCGAGATCGTCGGCATTGGCGGCCACCCTGAAGGCCACCCCAATGTTTCCAAGCCTGACCTTTGGATCTGGATGGAAAAGAAGATCGAAGCGATCCGTGCGCGCGGCATGACCCCGCTGGTCGTAACGCAGTTCGCCTTTGACGACGATGCGATCATCGAATGGGTCAAGGAAATGCGCGGCCGTGGCATCGACGTTCCGGTCCGCCTCGGCGTCCCCGGCCCTGCTGGCATCAAGCGCCTGCTGGGCTTCGCCAAGCGCTGCGGCGTGGGCGCCTCGGCCTCGGTCATGAAGAAGTACGGCATCTCGCTGACCAACCTGATCGGCAGCGCCGGTCCGGACAAGCTGGTCAACTCGCTCGACAAGGGCCTGACCGAGGAAGCCGGCCGCGTTCGCCTTCACCTCTATCCCTTCGGCGCGCTCACCGCGTCGGCGGAATGGATCAACAATTACGCCGCCAAACACTGAGGCAATATCAACGCATGGCTGACATTATCGACGGACGCGCGGTAGCGCGGAAACTTGACGAGGAAACCGCAGCCGAAGTGCGCGCGATGGTCGAGGCGGGGCTTCCCCGCCCCGGCCTCGCCGTGGTTCTGGTGGGCAACGATCCGGCGAGTGAGGTCTATGTCGGCCGCAAGATCAAGGGTTGCGAGACCACGGGCATTCTCTCCGTCGAGCACCGGTTGCCGGAAGAAACGACCCAGGACAGCCTGCTGACCTTGATCGCTAGGCTCAATGCCGACCCTTCGGTGCATGGCATTCTGGTGCAGGTCCCGCTGCCGAAGCACATCGATACGGGTGTGGTTCTACGCGCGATTGCTCCTTTCAAGGATGTCGATGGCTTCCACCCGGTGAATGTGGGCCGCCTGTCTACCGGCACCGGGGGCATCGTGCCCTGCACTCCGCTGGGCGTGACCAAGCTGCTCGACACTGTGTTCGACGATCTGACCGGCCTCGATGTGGTGGTCATCGGCAAGTCCAACATCGTGGGCAAGCCTATCGCCATGCTTCTGCTGGAGCGTGAGGCGACCGTCACCGTCACGCATATCGAGACGAAGGACCTGCCTGGCCTGTGCCGCAAGGCCGACATCATCATCGCCGCTGCCGGCGCCCCGCGCTTGGTCAAGGGCGACTGGGTGAAGGAAGGCGCCGTCATCATCGATGTGGGCATCACGCGTATCAAGGGCGAGGACGGCAAGACCAAGCTGGTGGGCGACGTTGCCTTCGACGAAGTGCAGCATGCCCGCGCAGTCACCCCGGTGCCCGGCG
>MKUB01000004.1 GCA_001898545.1 Sphingomonadales bacterium 63-6
AGGCGGTGGAGGGGCACGCGCGTCAGGCCACAATCAGGAAAGGGTGCAGGATGAGGCACCTGCCCCTCCACCATGCTATGCATGGTCCCCCTCCCCTGTTCGGGGAGGATCAGATTGCTCACCGCGTCGGGTAATTCGGTGCCTCGCGCGTGATCGTCACGTCGTGGACATGGCTCTCGGCAAGGCCCGAATTGGTGATGCGGACGAATTTGGCTTTCTGCTGCAGCTCTTCGATGGTGGCCGAGCCGGTATAGCCCATGGCTGCCTTGATGCCGCCCACCAGCTGATGGATCACATCCTTGGCCGGGCCCTTGTAAGGCACCTGGCCTTCGATCCCTTCGGGAACCAGCTTCATCTGGTCCTTGATGTCCTGCTGGAAATAGCGGTCGGCGCTACCGCGCGCCATGGCGCCCACGGAACCCATGCCGCGATAGGACTTATAGGCGCGGCCCTGGTAGAGGAAGGTCTCGCCCGGTGCTTCTTCCGTGCCCGCCAGCAGCGATCCGATCATAACGGCCGAAGCACCTGCAGCAAGGGCCTTGGCCGCGTCGCCCGAAGTGCGCAGGCCGCCATCGCCGATGATCGGCACGCCGGCCTTGCGGGCCTCTTCCGCCGATTCCATGATCGCGGTCAGCTGCGGCACGCCCACGCCAGCCACGATGCGGGTGGTGCAGATGGAGCCCGGGCCGATGCCCACCTTGACCGCATCCGCGCCCGCGCCGATCAGCGCCTTGGTCGCCTCGGCTGTGGCGACATTGCCTGCCACCACTTGCACGGCGTTCGACAGCTTCTTCACCCGCTCCACCGCCTTGGCCACATCCTTGTTATGGCCATGGGCAGTATCGATGATGATGACATCGCATTCCGCGTCGATCAGGGCCTCGGTGCGTTCAAAGCCCTTGTCGCCCACCGTAGTGGCCGCAGCGACGCGCAGGCGGCCCGCGCCATCCTTGGTCGCTTCGGGATAGGTCACGGCCTTTTCCATGTCCTTCACGGTGATCAGGCCGACGCAGTGATAGGCATCGTCCACCACCAGCAGCTTTTCGATACGGCGTTGGTGCAGCAGCTTGCGCGCTTCATCCTGGCCCACGCCGATACGGACGGTGGCGAGGTTTTCATGCGTCATCAATTCGCGCACCGGCTGGGCGGAATTATCGGCAAAGCGCACGTCGCGATTGGTGAGGATGCCTACCAGCTTGCCGCCCACTTCCACCACGGGAATGCCACTGATGCGGTTATCGCGCATGATCGTCTGCGCCTCGCCCAGAGTGGCGTCGGGCGAAATAGTGATGGGGTTCACCACCATGCCGCTTTCAAAGCGCTTCACCTGCCGGACGGCGGCGGACTGCTGCTTGACCGAGAGATTGCGGTGCAGCACGCCGATGCCGCCCATCTGAGCCATGACGATGGCCATATCCGCTTCGGTAACCGTATCCATCGCGGCGGAAATCACCGGAATGTTCAGCCGGATGCCCCGCGTAAGCTGAGTGGCGGTATTGGCTTGCGAGGGGACGATATCGCTTTCCGCCGGACGCAGGAGAACGTCATCGAAAGTCAGGCCGGTCGGGATATCAAGATGTGCCACTGCGCGCTCGCCTCTGGAGAATCGTGGCGGCCCATGTAACCGCACATGGCCAGAACCGCTAGGGGGTGCGCCAATCAAATGCAGGGCGAATTGCGCAATATTATTGCTGAAGGGGCCGTTGCATCAACATCCGCCCATCCTGAGCCTGTCGAAGGACACGCGCGACTCCTGATCTATTCGGCAAATTTTCCCGTGGCCTTCGACAAGCTCAGGCTGAGCGGGCCGTGCATCAGGAATATTCACTCAGCCGTCCATCCGCCATCGATGGAATAATTCGCGCCATTGATGTTCTGCGCCTCGTCCCGGCACAGGAACAGGGCCAGCGCGGCCACTTCTTCCACCTGCACGAATTTCTTGGTGGGCTGCTTGGCCAGCAGCACATCGTTCATCACCTGCTCGCGCGTCATGCCGCGGGCCTTCATCGTGTCGGGGATCTGGTTCTCCACCAGCGGGGTCCAGACATAGCCGGGGCTGATGCAGTTCACCGTGGTGCCGAATTGCGCCAGTTCCAGCGCCATGGTCTTGGTCAGGCCCGCAATCCCGTGCTTGGCCGCGACATAAGCCGCCTTGAAGGGCGAGGCGACAAGGGAATGGGCGCTGGCCGTGTTGATGATCCGTCCCCAGCCTGCCGCCTTCATATGCGGAATGGCAAGGCGGCTGGTATCGAAGGCCGCAGTCAGGTTCAGCGCGATGATGGCGTCCCATTTCTCGGGCGGGAATTCCTCGACCGGGGAGACATGCTGCATCCCGGCATTGTTGACCAGAATGTCCACCTCGCCCGCCGCCGCCATCAGCGCTTCCACGCCGGAACGCTGCATCAGATCTGCCGGAACATGCATCGCATCGGCCCCGCTCATGGCCGATAATTCGTGCAGGATCGCCGCGATCGCATCCGCATCGCCGAAGCCATTGAGCACCACGGCGGCCCCGTGTTCCGCCAGCGTGCGGGCGATGCCCAGCCCGATGCCCGATGTCGATCCCGTGACGACGGCGCGCTTACCCTTGAGGAACATGCTCGACTCCCTGACGAATGCCGTGCCAGAATTCACCCCAAGCGGGCTGCAGGTCCAGCCCTTTTCGCAACTGCACAACAGCGGGAATGCCCATCCGATGCGCCTGAACGATTTCAATCCGGCCAATATCCGCGTGCGAGACCAGCGCGGCGGCGGAGGCGGCGGCGGAATGCCCGGCGGCGGGATCGGCATTGTGGGCGTGTTGGTGGTACTGGCCGTCGCCTATTTCACCGGGGCGGACCCGTCCCAACTGCTCAGCGGATTGCAGGACACACAGCAGGGCCAGGTGCAGGAGCAGTCAACCGGCGGGCGCGACACGGCGGAAAGCTGCGCGGTGAACCAGTACAGCACGGAAGCCTGCGCCCATCTGGCCAGCCTGAACGAAACATGGGAACCCAAATTCCGCGCGGCAGGCGTGCAGTTCGAACAGCCCGTGCTCAATTTCTATTCCCGCTCCGGCCAGTCGGGCTGCGGCGAGGCACAGAGCGCGATGGGCCCCTTCTACTGCCCCAGCGACATGGGCATCTATATCGATACCGATTTCTTCGACGAGATGGCCCAGCGCATGGGCGCCAAGGGCGATTTCGCCCGCGCCTATGTGATGGCGCATGAATATGGCCACCATGTGCAGAACCTGACTGGAATTGCCCGGCAAGTCCGCCAGCTCCAGCAACGCAATCCCGATCAGGACAATGCGCTGCAAGTGCGGATGGAGCTTCAGGCCGATTGCTATGCCGGCGTCTGGGCGGCGAACAACCGCGCCCGGATCGAGCCGGGCGATATCGAGGAAGGCATGGCCGCCGCCCATGCAGTAGGCGACGACACGTTAATGGAACAAGCCGGACGGAGGCCGGTGGAGGCTGCCTTCACCCATGGTTCAAGCGCACAGCGTATGAAATGGTTGAATATAGGGTTGGAAACAGGAGACGAAGACCGCTGTGACACCTTCTCCGATATTCTCCGCTAGGGCCCTGGCCGCGACTGCTGCCTGCGCCCTCCTCACCACTCCCCTCGCCGCGCGCGACGAGAGCAAGCCGGTGACTGACGACACGGTCACCGCGCGCGACGTGGCCATCACCCCGATCCAGGATCTCAATCTCCAGAAGGATGAAATCCCGCCATTGCTGTTGGCCGCCCAGGCCGATCCCTACAGCCTTGCCGGGCTCACCCGCTGCAACAAGATCGTGGTCGCGGTGGAGGAACTCGACGCAGTCCTCGGCCCCGATTTTGATGTGGCGGATGAGAACGAGCGTAATATGACCGTTGGCAGCGTCGCCAAATCCGTGGTGGGCGCGCTGATCCCCTTTCGCGGCGTGATCCGCGAGATTTCCGGCGCCAACAAGCATGAGCGCGAGTTTCAGGATGCCATCGTGGCGGGCGTGATGCGCCGCGCCTATCTCAAGGGCATCGGCCTCAAACAAGGCTGCCGCTACCCCGCCCGCCCAGCCACCGACGCAGACCGCGCGCGGATCGCCAAGGCCAGGGAACAGGCCAAGCTGGTGGAACAGCAGGCGGAATATCAGAAGGATGTGGTGAAGGACCGCGAGAAGGCGGCGAAGAAGGCTGCGGACAAAGCGAACAAGTGACCGAGAGGGGCGTTGCGCTGACTGTGGGCGCAGCCTCTGATATATCGTCATCCCGGACTAGTTCCGGGATCCCGCTGTTCTTTTTGAGGGAGCTGGACCCCGGCACAAGGCCGGGGTGACTGTTTAGGGTGAGGCCACCTCCTCTGTCATCCCGGGCTTGACCCGGGATCGCTGTGAACCTAGTGCGCGGTGAATTGGGCGCCCAGCAGCCAGCGATCCCGGCGTGCGCCGGGATGACGATGGGTATGATATCGGCACTCCATCTTGACATTACGAACCATTTGGGTTATATGGACCCAGTGACGGGTTGTGGGAGCGGTAGCGCTTCGCTCCTCTCCCCGCCGGGTCGGCGCTGTCTGTAGAGCCGGGCCAGATGGACAGGGTGGATGTCAACGCCCTGTCCGGCCCGCTGGATCAGCGCCCGCAA
>MKUB01000005.1 GCA_001898545.1 Sphingomonadales bacterium 63-6
GATCGCACATAGGCGTAGAGTTTTGGCTTGGAGATGCCGAGCATCGAGCAAATCTTGGCGATCGGCATCGTGTTCTCGTGGTAGAGCCTGACGGGCAGGTCGCGCTTGTCCTTGCCGAGTGCGGCCGGCCGGCCACCCTTCTTGCCGCGAGCGCGGGCTGCGGTGAGACCGGCCTGGGTCCGCTCGCGGATCAGGTTGCGCTCGAACTCCGCCAATGCCCCGAACAGGTGGAAGGTAAGCTTGCCCGACGTGGTGGTCGTGTCGATCGCCTCGTGCAGGCTCAGCAGCCCGACCTTTTCCTCGTCGAGGTAGGTCATCCATCCGATCAGATCACGGAGCGAGCGGCCGAGCCTGTCGAGGCGCCAGACCACCAGTGTGTCGCCGGCGCGAAGCAGCTCCTTCACCTTTTCCAATCCAGGGCGAGCGGCAGTCGCCCCGGAGGCCTTGTCGGTGATGACCTTCTCGCAGCCGGCAGCCTTCAGCGCATCACGCTGGAGGTCCAGGTTCTGCTCGGCGGTCGATACGCGGGCGTAACCGATTTTCATGCGTAGGGCCGGTGGCGCCCCGATCGGGCGCGGTTTGGGAAGAAAGTCGTCATCGGCAGGTCTATGTTGCCCTAGTTTTCTTTACCGGGTAGATTTACGTCGAACAGGCCGGTTTGGCAACGCGAGCGGACTCGCATGGCGATGGGCAGGCAAATCTCCGTTTTCCTTACCTGCGACACGGACCGTCGGCGGTGACGCATCCGGCGCTTGTCCCGCCGCTGGCGATCGAGCGCTACCGCGTCCTTGAACCGCACCTCGCCGATGGCATCCCGCTCGCGGACCTCGCCCGCACCGGCACGCTGAGCGAGCGGACGTTGCAGCGCTGGCTCGGGCGCTACCGTGCCGAAGGACTTGCCGGTCTCGCGCGTCTGCCGCGCAACGATCGGGGCAGGCTGCACCTGCCGGAACATCTGGTCGAACTGACCCGCACTCTCGCCACCAAGCGCCCGCGACCCCCGGTCGCCGCCATTCACCGAAAGGTGCAGGAACTCGCCATCGCGCATGGACACCGAACCCCCAGCTATGCGGCCGTCGCGCGTGTCGTCAGGGCGATACCGGCAAGCCAGATCGCCGCAGCCTCCGATCCGGCCGTCTACCGCGACCAGCACGAGCTAGTGCATCGGCGCGAAGCCGCGACCTCGAACGAGATGTGGCAGGCCGATCATACCGTTCTCGACATTCTCGTGCTCGATGATGCCGGAACCCCGGTGCGTCCTTGGCTGACCGTCATCGTTGACGATCACAGCCGAGCCATCGCCGGTTACTTCCTCAGCCTCGATGCCCCCAGTGCCCTCAACACGGCGCTCGCCTTGCGGCAGGCGATCTGGCGCAAGCCCAATCCCGAATGGATCGTCAGCGGCATTCCCGAACAGCTTTACGTCGACAACGGCTCGGATTTCATCTCCGAGCATATCGAGCAGGCGTGCATCGCCCTCAAAATCCGCCTCATCCATTCGCTGCCGGGGCGTCCTCGCGGGCGCGGCAAGATCGAGCGGCTGTTCCGCACCATCAACGACATGTTCCTGCCCGACCTGCCCGGCCACCTGATCGCGGGCAAGCCGCTGTCGGCGCCAGTGCTCACGCTCGACGAGCTGCGCGCCCGCTTCGAGGCGTTCGTGTGCGGCGTCTATCATCGTCGCCCGCATGGCAGCACCGGCGAACCGCCGATCACGCGCTGGCAGAAGGGCGGGTTCCTGCCCGCAATGCCCGACAGCCTTGAACAGCTCGACATGCTGCTCGTGCACGTGCCCAAGCCCCGTAAAGTGCTGCGCGACGGCATCCGTCTGATGGGCAGGCGCTATGTCGAACCCACGCTCGCGGCCTTCGTCGGCGAGCAGGTCGAGGCGGTCTATGACCCCCGCGACCTGACCGAGATCCACGTCTACCACCAGGGCCGGTTCGTCTGCCGTGCGCTCAGCTCCGAGCACGCTGGGCACCCGTCGTTGCGCGCGATCCAGCGCGCCCGGCGCGGCGCGAAGGAGCGCGACAAGCAGGTGCCTGCCCCCACGGAGACCTTCGATGGCGACCAAGAGGATACGGCTTCCCGGCCCACCACCTACCGAGGGCTCCGGCTCTACGCCGCTGACGATTGAGTTCCTGGTCGAGCAGCCGTTCCTGGCGACCCGCGAACATGCCCGGTTCGTCGAGTTTGCCGAAGCCTGCGCGCACTACCGCTATATCGGCGTGTGTCATGGCCGGCCGGGCGTCGGAAAGACGCGATCGGCGCGCGAGTTTTCCAGCTTCCCCGACCTGGGGGAATATGCCGCGCTCCGTCCCATTGCCGCGCTCCTTGGCGAAAAGGTCGCTCGCTGCCGCGCCGTCTTCTACACCGTGTCGGTCAGCAACACGCCCAAGACGATCGACGCGGTGTTGGGCCTCAACCTCATTAAGCTGGGCTATGCCCGGCTGACGGTCGCGGGCGGCTCGCAGGACGAAATCACCCATGACGCCGCCCGCATCGCCTGCCCCCTCGTCATCGTCGACGAGGCCGACCGCCTGACCATAAAGTCGCTCGAACATCTCCGCGACATGGCCGATCGCCACGGCTTCGGGCTGATCCTGATGGGTATGCCGGGCTTGGAGAAGCGCCTCGCCCGCTATGCCCAGCTCTACTCGCGGATCGGCTTCGTCCACGAGTTCAAACCGCTTACCGAGACCGAAATGCGGCTGCTGCTCGCGACCCACGCCGGCGATTTCGGGATCAGCTTCGACCCGGCCCAACTCGACGCGATCGAAGCGCAGGCAGCCGTGATCCGCATCACGCGCGGCAACTTCCGGCTCATGGAGCGCCTGTTCGCGCAGATGCGGCGGATCATGACCCTCAACCGCGTCGAGGAGGTCACCGCTGACATCGTTCAGGCCGCGCGCGATTGCCTCGTCATCGGACCCGGCAACTGACAAATAGCGCGATCAGAACGCCGCCATTTAGCGCGAGCGTTTACACAGGATAAGATCCATACCGTTTCCGGAACCACTTTCTTGTTTCCTCTTCGAAATTGGACTGTGCTGATGAGTTTGAGCGATGGTGGCTTCGCTCATACACTACGCGCTACCAGGCCCCTGCCCGTTTCTTAGGCTTAACGTTGTAGCTCAAGACCCCGGGGGCTCAGCCTCCCTTCTCCGGTTCTTGCCGCTGCGCAAATCCCTCGATCTACCTGCCGCCGTCGTGTGGTCGCACGGCATCATCCAAAGACCTATTTAGGCCGTCATGACTAGCCAATCTTCGCCATAAGGCGCCCCGCCGCCCCCTGCTCTGCCGCGAGATTGCGATTATAAGCGAGCGGCATCCGCGGCGACTTCCACCGCAGCGCGTCCATGATGCCGGCCAAATCCTCCCCGCTGGCGAACAGGTCCTGATTGAGCCCGATCCGCGTCGAGTGCGCACTGATCCCCTTCAGCAACCGCGCCAGATCGTCCGCCGTCAAATCGGGCAGCGCGCCACGGTCGAACGCGCGGCCGATGATCGACCGAAAGATTGGTCCGATCGAGCCCGGGTGCAGCGCCACGGTGCCGATGTCATATTCGACGCGCGCCTTCACCGCCGGCTTGGACAGCGTCTTGCGCAGATCCCACGTCTCCCGGCCCGAGATGCTGTCGATCGGCCGACCGCGCACGGCTGCCCGCGCCTTGTAGCGCCGCACCTGCACCCGCCGGAACAGCGGCCCTGTCGTGATCCCCGCCGCTTCGGTCCACGCCGCGATCGCCGCGACGGTGCGCGGGCTGAGGTAGGCGGTCGCCCCCTCCCCGTCTTGATCGCCCTTATGACGCAGAATCTGCAGCAGCCGCGCTTCGGGATCGATCGCCTCCTCAATATGCTCAATGGCGACCGCCACCAGTTCGGAGGCGCGCAGCCCGGTGTCATAAGCGGCCGATAGCAGCGCCCGATCACGCAGCCCCGGCAGATCCTCGCCACAACTCTCGAGCAGCGCGCGGATGTTGAGCCCCCGCGCCTTGTCGCGCTCGACGTCGCGCACCGGGCCCTTGAACCGCAGCGGCCGCGCCTGCTTCTGCGCAGCCCCCTTCTCGCGGCGCACCGTCTGGAGCCGCAGCTTCACCAGCGGCGCCGGCGTCGGATCCTTGAGCTCGAGCAGCTGGTGGATCTTGGCGATCGACGCCTTGTAGCGGGATAGCGAGGCCGGCCGGCTCCCCTTCCCGGCCCGCGCGTCGAGATAATCGGCCACGGTCTCGGGCGTGGCCGGCAGCGCGATCCGGTTGTTGCGCCTACACCACGCATCGAACGCCTCGACGTCGGACTTGAGCGCACGGATGCTATGGGGCGATGAAGCGGCCTGATAGGCGGCGATCAGGCCCTCGTTGACGGTGATGCGCTCGCCGGCGCGCATCTGCACGATCGTCCACGCAAGGTCGGCCGGCGCCCTGACGGCCGGCAGGACAGCCTCAGGCGGCGCTACGGGGATTTCTGGCCCTTCCCGGGCGGTTTCGGTGCTCACGA
>MKUB01000006.1 GCA_001898545.1 Sphingomonadales bacterium 63-6
GACGGCGATGAAAAGGGCGGCAAGGCCCGCTGCAGTGTTGGAAGCAAATTTGGTCATTTCTCGAACTCCGATATGCCTGATATCGATATTCAATAAGGCGAGTCGCATTTATTGTCAAACGATAATATCGATAAACAATATGGTTCTTATCGTTTCGCGAGGAATGGAGGATTTCCTGCGGCTTCAGGCCCGTCTGGGGCGCTTGCTGCACCGCAGCGTTTGACAGAATCGGGCCCGTTTCCTATATCCACCCCTGACGGATCGCTTCGAGCAAGGCGGGCCCTGCGCGGGGGCTCACTCAGGAAGGAAGCGCCGGCTATCCATAATCGCGACGCAAGCTGCAGCTGCGGCCCCGGTGGGGCGCGTATGCCTGCGGCTTTTCGGCGTTTCGGATATGGGCCACTCGCGTGTGGCAGAATTCATGAAGTCGGCGTGTAGAGGCGCCGGCGCAACGAGAAGAGGCACTCCCCTCCATGGCAAGCAAGGCGAAAGCTCCCGCCATTTCCGGCACCGCCAAGAAGCGCATCCGCAAGATCTTCGGCGACATCCACGAAGTGGTGCAGATGCCGAACCTGATCGAGGTTCAGCGCGAAAGCTACGAGCAGTTCCTGCGTTCGAACAAGGAAACGGGCTATGTCTCGGGCCTTGAGAAGACGCTGCGCTCGGTTTTCCCGATCCGCGACTTTGCCGGCACTGCCGAGCTGGACTTCGTTCATTACGAGCTGGAAGACCCGAAGTACGACACCACCGAGTGCCGTCAGCGCGGGATCACCTATGCTGCCCCGATGAAGGTCACGCTGCGCCTGATCGTGTTCGAAGTGGATGCCGAGACCGAAACCCGCTCCGTCCTCGATATCAAGGAGCAGGACGTCTACATGGGCGACATGCCGCTCATGACCGAGAACGGCACCTTCATCGTCAATGGCACGGAACGCGTGATCGTCAGCCAGATGCACCGTTCGCCGGGTGTGCTGTTCGACCATGACCGCGGCAAGACTCACTCCTCGGGCAAGTTCCTCTTCGCTGCCCGCGTGATCCCCTATCGTGGTTCGTGGCTCGATTTCGAATTCGACGCCAAGGACATCGTGAACGTGCGTATCGACCGCAAGCGCAAGCTGCCGGTCACGTCGCTGCTCTATGCCCTGGGCATGAATGGCGAGGAAATCCTCAACCACTTCTACAACACCATCACCTGGGCCCGCGTTTCGGGCAAGAATGGCGATGGCTGGAAGATCCCCTTCGTGGCCGAGCAATGGCGCGGCCAGAAGCCGGGCTTCGCCCTGATCGACGCCAATACGGGCGAGGAAGTGTTCCCCGCCGGCCAGAAGATCAGCCCGCGCGCCGCCAACAAGGCTGCCAAGGATGGCCTGACCGACCTGTTGATCCCGACCGAGGAAATCTTCGGTCGCTATGCCGCCAATGACATGATCGACGAGTCGACCGGCCGCATCTGGATCGAAGCGGGCGATGAAGTCAGCCCCGAAAACCTCGACATGCTCGACAAGGCCGGCATCGACCGCCTCGACCTGCTCGACATCGATCACGTCAATACCGGCCCCTGGATCCGCAACACGCTGCAGGTCGACAAGGCCGAGAACCGCGACGAAGGCCTTGAAGCAATCTATAAGGTCATGCGTCCTGGCGAACCGCCGACGAAGGAAACCGCCGAAGCCCTGTTCGAAGGCCTGTTCTTCGACGGCGACCGCTATGATCTGTCGGCCGTGGGCCGCGTGAAGCTCAACATGCGCCTTGGCCTCGAATGCGAGGACACGGTCACCACCCTGCGCAGCGAGGACATCCTCGCCGTTGTGAAGGAACTGGTGAACCTCAAGGACGGCAAGGGCGAAGTCGACGACATCGACAATCTCGGCAACCGCCGCGTGCGTTCGGTGGGCGAGCTGCTGGAAAACCAGTATCGCGTCGGCCTGCTGCGCATGGAGCGCGCCGTGAAGGAGCGCATGAGCTCGGTGGACGTTTCCACCGTGATGCCGAACGACCTGATCAACGCCAAGCCCGCCGTGGCCGCGGTGCGCGAGTTCTTCGGTTCCAGCCAGCTCTCGCAGTTCATGGACCAGACCAACCCGCTGTCGGAAGTCACTCACAAGCGCCGCGTTTCGGCGCTTGGGCCGGGCGGTCTTACCCGTGAGCGCGCAGGCTTCGAAGTCCGCGACGTTCACCCGACCCATTATGGCCGTATCTGCCCGATTGAAACGCCGGAAGGCCCGAACATCGGTCTGATCAACTCGCTGGCCTCGTTCAGCCGGGTGAACAAATACGGCTTCATCGAAACGCCCTATCGCCGCGTGCTGGAAGGCACTGTGACCGGCGAGGTCGTGTATCTTTCCGCCATGGAAGAGCAGAAGCACGCCGTTGCTCAGGCTTCGGCCGAACTCGATGCGAATGGCCGTTTCGTGGAAGATCTCGTCTCCGCCCGTGAAAACGGCGAATTCGTGATGCTGCCGCGCGAACAGATCACGCTGATGGACGTTTCGCCCAAGCAGCTGGTTTCGGTTGCCGCCTCGCTCATTCCCTTCCTGGAAAATGACGACGCCAACCGCGCGCTGATGGGTTCCAACATGCAGCGTCAGGCCGTGCCGCTGGTGAAGGCGGAAGCGCCTTTCGTCGGCACCGGCATGGAAGAAACCGTGGCCCGCGATTCCGGCGCCGCCATTGCCGCGCTGCGCGCTGGCGTGGTGGACCAGGTCGACGCGACCCGTATCGTTATCCGCGCTTCGGGCGATATCGAACCGGGCAAGTCGGGCGTGGACATCTACACGCTGCAGAAGTTCCAGCGTTCGAACCAGAACACCTGCATCAACCAGCGTCCGCTGGTGAAGGTGGGCGATCTGATCGAAAAGGGCGACATCATCGCCGACGGTCCTTCGACCGAGCTGGGCGAACTGGCGCTGGGCCGCAACGTGCTCGTCGCCTTCATGCCCTGGAACGGCTACAATTACGAAGACTCCATCCTGATCTCCGAGCGGATCGTGAAGGAAGACGTCTTCACCTCGATCCATATCGAGGAATTCGAAGTGATGGCCCGCGACACCAAGCTCGGGCCTGAAGACATCACCCGCGACATCCCGAATGTCGGCGAGGAAGCCCTGCGCAACCTCGACGAAGCGGGCATCGTCTATATCGGCGCGGAAGTTCACCCCGGTGACATCCTCGTCGGCAAGATCACCCCGAAGGGTGAATCGCCGATGACGCCGGAAGAAAAGCTGCTGCGCGCCATCTTCGGTGAAAAGGCCAGCGATGTGCGCGACACTTCGCTCCGCCTGCCGCCGGGCGTTGCCGGTACCATCGTGGAAGTCCGCGTCTTCAACCGCCACGGCATCGAGATCGACGACCGTACCCGCGCGATCCAGAACGAGGAAATCGAACGCCTCCGCAAGGACGCCGAGGACGAACGCGCGATCCTCAACCGTGCGACCTATAACCGCCTGCGCGAAATGCTGGCGGGCCAGGTCGCTTCGGCCGCGCCCAAGGGCATCAAGAAGGGCGTGGAGATCGACGAGGAGCTGCTCGAAAGCGTCGACCGTCACGACTGGTTCAAGTTCGCAGTCGCCGATGACACTCGCCAGAGCCAGCTGGAAGCCGTTAAGGCCCAGTATGACGAGGCAGTGAAGGTCATCAACGACAAGTTCGAGGACCGCCGCGAGAAGCTGGAACGGGGCGACGAACTCGCACCGGGCGTGCTCAAGATGGTCAAGGTCTTCGTCGCGGTGAAGCGCAAGCTGCAGCCGGGCGACAAGATGGCCGGCCGTCACGGTAACAAGGGCATCATCAGCCGCATTCTGCCGGCCGAAGACATGCCCTTCCTTGAAGACGGTACTCCGGTGGACTTCGTGCTGAACCCGCTGGGTGTGCCTTCGCGTATGAACGTCGGCCAGATCTTCGAAACCCATCTGGGCTGGGCCGCACGCGGTCTCGGTCGCAAGATCGGCGATGCTCTGGACGCATGGCGTGAAGCCAATCCGAACCCCGAAGCCGGCGCGCCGCCGGAAGCGGTCAAGGAACTGCTCAAGGAAGTCTACGGCTCGAACTACTCTGACGAGATCGAGAGCCGCGGCACCGACGCCATCGTGGAACTGGCACAGAACGTCCGCAACGGCGTGCCCATGGGCTCTCCGGTGTTCGACGGCGCGGTGGAAGCCGACGTTTCGGCAATGCTCCGCATGGCCGGGCTGGACGAATCCGGGCAGGTCACCCTGCTCGATGGCCGTACCGGCGAGGCGTTCGACCGCAAGGTCACCGTCGGCTGCAAGTATGTCCTGAAGCTGCACCACCTTGTCGATGACAAGATCCACGCCCGTTCGATCGGCCCCTACAGCCTCGTCACCCAGCAGCCGCTGGGCGGTAAGGCCCAGTTCGGTGGCCAGCGCTTCGGGGAAATGGAGGTCTGGGCCCTGCAGGCTTACGGCGCTGCCTATACGCTGCAGGAAATGCTGACGGTGAAGTCCGACGACGTGGTCGGCCGCACCAAGGTCTATGACGCCATCGTCAAGGGTGACGATACGTTCGAGGCCGGCATTCCGGAAAGCTTCAACGTGCTCGTCAAGGAAATGCGCAGCCTTGGCCTCAATGTCGAACTCAAGTCGGTTGAAGACGAAGAGGACGACGAAGGTTTCGCCGAGGCGGCGGAGTGAACCCGGCGGCCCTGCCTTCCTGAGGCAGGGCCCCGCCGCTTCGCACCAGAGATTGACCCTGAAGAGGGACTGAAAATATGAACGACCTGACGAAATTCACCAACCAGCTGGCCAAGCCGGACACTTTCGACCAGATCCAGATCGGGATCGCGTCGCCTGAGCGTATCCGCAGCTGGTCCTTCGGCGAGATCAAGAAGCCGGAAACGATCAACTATCGTACCTTCAAGCCGGAACGCGACGGCCTGTTCTGCGCGCGCATCTTCGGCCCTGTGAAGGACTACGAGTGCCTGTGCGGCAAGTACAAGCGCATGAAGTACAAGGGCGTCGTCTGCGAAAAGTGCGGCGTCGAAGTCACCGTGACCAAGGTACGCCGCGAGCGTATGGGCCATATCGAACTGGCCGCGCCCGTTGCACACATCTGGTTCCTCAAGTCGCTGCCTTCGCGCATCGGCCTGCTGCTCGACATGCAGCTCAAGCAGCTTGAGCGTATCCTCTATTTCGAAAGCTATGTGGTGATCGAGCCGGGCCTGACCCCGCTCGAAAAGTACCAGCTGCTGACCGAAGACGAGCTGCTCGACGCGCAGGACGAATATGGCGAGGACGCCTTCTCCGCCGGCATCGGCGCGGAAGCGGTCAAGCACATGCTGATGGATCTGGACCTTGTGCGCGAGCGTGAGGAACTGCTGGAGGAACTGGCCACCACCAAGTCGGCCCTCAAGCCCAAGAAGATCATCAAGCGCCTGAAGGTCGTGGAAAGCTTCATCGATTCCGGCAACCGCCCGGAATGGATGATCCTGGAAGTCGTGCCGGTCATCCCGCCCGAACTGCGCCCGCTGGTTCCGCTGGACGGCGGCCGTTTCGCGACGTCGGACCTCAACGACCTCTATCGCCGCGTCATCAACCGTAACAACCGCCTCAAGCGCCTGATGGAGCTGCGCGCGCCGGACATCATCGTCCGCAACGAAAAGCGCATGCTGCAGGAAGCCGTTGACGCCCTGTTCGACAACGGCCGCCGTGGCCGCGTCATCACCGGCGCCAACAAGCGTCCGCTCAAGTCGCTGTCCGACATGCTCAAGGGCAAGCAGGGCCGCTTCCGTCAGAACCTGCTCGGCAAGCGCGTCGACTATTCGGGCCGTTCGGTCATCGTGACCGGTCCGGAACTCAAGCTGCACCAGTGCGGCTTGCCGAAGAAGATGGCGCTCGAGCTGTTCAAGCCGTTCATCTACGCCCGCCTCGACGCCAAGGGTCTCTCCATGACCCTGAAGCAGGCCAAGAAGTGGGTCGAGAAGGAACGCAAGGAAGTCTGGGACATCCTGGATGAAGTGATCCGCGAGCACCCGGTTCTGCTGAACCGCGCGCCGACGCTGCACCGTCTGGGCATTCAGGCCTTCGAACCCGTGCTGATCGAAGGCAAGGCGATCCAGCTGCACCCGCTCGTCTGCTCGGCCTTCAACGCCGACTTCGACGGTGACCAGATGGCCGTCCACGTGCCGCTTTCGCTGGAAGCCCAGCTGGAAGCACGCGTGCTGATGATGTCCACCAACAACATCCTCTCGCCCGCCAACGGCAAGCCGATCATCGTGCCTTCGCAGGACATGGTGCTGGGCCTCTATTACCTCTCGATGGAGCGCGAAGGCGATCCGGGCGAGGGTATGATGCTGTCGGACATGGCCGAAGTGCACCAGGCGCTGGAAGTGAAGGCAGTGACGCTGCACTCCAAGATCACCAGCCGCGTGCCGCAGACCGGCGAGGACGGTGTGGAGCGCATGGTGCGCTATGAAACCACGCCGGGCCGCATGTTGATCGGCGAATGCCTGCCCAAGAACCACAAGGTTCCCTTCGACGTCGTCAACCGCCTTCTCACCAAGAAGGACATCGGCGACGTGATCGACGAAGTCTATCGTCACACCGGCCAGAAGGACACGGTGCTGTTTGCCGACGCCATCATGGCGCTGGGCTTCCGTCACGCCTGCCGTGCCGGTATCTCGTTCGGCAAGGATGACATGATCATCCCGGCTTCGAAGACCGAGCTGGTCGATCAGACCAAGGCACTGGTTGCCGATTACGAGCAGCAGTATCAGGACGGCTTCATCACCCAGCAGGAAAAGTACAACAAGGTGATCGACGCCTGGAGCCGTTGCGGCGACCAGGTGGCGAATGCCATGATGGAAGAACTGCGGGCCACTCCGCTGGACGAGAACGGCCGTCAGAAGCCGATCAACTCGATCTACATGATGAGCCACTCCGGCGCCCGTGGTAGCCCGGCCCAGATGAAGCAGCTGGGCGGTATGCGCGGCCTGATGGCCAAGCCTTCGGGCGAGATCATCGAAACGCCGATCATCTCGAACTTCAAGGAAGGTCTGACCGTTCTTGAATACTTCAACTCGACGCACGGCGCCCGCAAGGGTCTGGCCGACACCGCGCTCAAGACGGCGAACTCGGGTTACCTGACCCGCCGTCTGGTCGACGTGTCGCAGGACTGCGTGATCGTGGAGGAAGACTGCAAGACCACGAACGCGCTGGAAATGCGCGCCATCGTGCAGGGCGGCTCCACCATTGCCTCGCTGGGCGAGCGTATCCTGGGCCGTACCGCGGCTGAGGATCTGGTGAACGTCAAGACCGGCGAAGTGATCGTGAAGGCGGGCACGCTGATCGACGAACCGATGGTGAAGGCCATCGAGGAAGCGGAAGTGCAGTCGGCCAAGATCCGCAGCCCGCTGGTCTGCGAAGCAGCCCAGGGCGTGTGTGGCACCTGCTACGGCCGTGACCTTGCTCGCGGTACGCCGGTGAACATCGGCGAGGCCGTGGGCGTGATCGCGGCGCAGTCGATCGGTGAACCGGGCACGCAGCTGACCATGCGTACCTTCCACATCGGCGGCGCGGCGCAGGTGAACGAAACCTCGCACCTCGAAGCCATCTCGGTGGGCCGCATCGAATATCGCGACATGCCGACCATCAAGGACAAGCGCGGGCGCATGCTCTCGCTGGCCCGCAACGGCGAAATCGTGGTGATCGACGCGGAAGGTCGCGAGCGCGAAATCCACAAGGTGCCTTACGGTACCGTCCTGATGCACAAGGACGGTGACCAGGTGAAGGAAGGCGATCGCCTGGCCGAGTGGGATCCGTTCACCCTGCCGATCATCACCGAACAGTCGGGCGTGGTGCGTTACCAGGACCTGCTGGACGGCAAGACCCTGACCGAGCACACCGACGAAGCCACGGGCATGACCAGCCGCGTGGTGACCGAGTATCGTGCTTCGGCCAGCCGTTCCAAGAAGGAAGATCTGCGTCCGCGCATGACCTTGCTGAACGAGGGTTCGGACGAGACCGAGGCGGCGCGTTACATGCTTGCCCCGGGCACCACCCTGTCGGTGGAAGACGGCCAGCGCGTCGAAGCGGGCGACATTCTCGCCCGTGCGACTCGCGAAGCCGCCAAGACCCGCGACATCACCGGCGGTCTGCCGCGCGTTGCCGAACTGTTCGAAGCGCGCAAGCCGAAGGATAACGCGATCATCGCCAAGATCAGCGGCCGGATCGAATTCGTCCGTGACTACAAGGCGAAGCGCAAGATCGCGATCATTCCCGAGGAAGGCGAACCCGTCGAGTACCTGATCCCCAAGAGCAAGGTGATCGACGTTCAGGAAGGCGACTTCGTGAAGAAGGGCGACAACCTGATCTCGGGCAGCCCCGATCCGCACGACATCCTTGAGGTGCTCGGCGTGGAAGCGCTGGCCGAATATCTCGTGGCCGAAATCCAGGAAGTCTATCGACTCCAGGGCGTGAAGATCAACGACAAGCACATCGAGGTGATCGTTCGCCAGATGCTGCAGAAGGTCGAGATCACCGATGGCGGGGACACCACCCTGCTGCCGGGCGAACAGGTCGACTACGAGGAAATGAACGAGGTCAACTCCAAGCTGCCCAAGGGCAAGCAGCCGGCCAGCGGCAACCCGGTTCTGCTGGGCATTACCAAGGCCAGCCTGCAGACCCGTTCGTTCATCTCGGCCGCGTCGTTCCAGGAAACCACCCGCGTGCTCACGCAGGCGGCCGTGGAAGGCAAGAAGGACACGCTGATCGGCCTGAAGGAAAACGTGATCGTGGGTCGTCTCATCCCCGCCGGTACCGGCGCGGGCATGAACCGCATCCGCGTCGCCGCTTCCAGCCGCGATGCCGCTCTGCGCGCCTCCTACCGTAAGCTGCAGGAAGTGATCATCGCTCCCGACAGCGCGGAAGAGGAGCACAAGGCGGAACTGCTGCGCGATCCGGCCGACGATACCGGAAATGATGCGCTGGCCCGGGTGGAAGGCGAAACCCACGGCAGCGATGCCGATGCGGGCGATTACCTGAACCCCGAAGCGGCAGACGGCGCGGACGGCGAATAAGCCTCCGCACCGGTCCCTTCGCAGGACATTGAAAACCCCGCCGGAGCGATCCGGCGGGGTTTTTCATTGGGCGGGGGAGTGATCTGGGGCGATGGCCTGCTTTGTCATTGCGAGCGGCGCAGCCGCGCGGCAATCCAGGGCGCAGCGTATCTTCGCCGTGGATTGCCGCGGGATCTTCGATCCCTCGCAATGACGATCTACTCAGGCTTTACGGATGGCCGAATTCAGCCCGCCGCAGCCCGCTCCAGCCTCGCCCGGGCTTCCGTCTCGCCGATCAGGGGCAGCAGCGCCTTCATGTCCGGCCCGGAATCGCGGCCCGTCAGGGCGATGCGCAGTGGGTGGAACAGGGGCTTGCCCTTGCGCCCGGTCGCTTCCTTCAGCGCTCCGGTCAGGGCGGGCCAGGGATCGTCGCTCCAGCTCAGCAGCCGGGCAGCCTCGGCCAGATAGGCGCGATCCTCGGCGGAGATTTCCGCCGCTTCAATTGGCCCGGTGACGACCTGCCACCAATCGGCGGCCTCCCCCACATGAGCGAGGTTCGGGCGGATGGCGAGCCAGGCTTCCTCGCCCATGCCTTCAGGCAGGCGGGCCTTTACATCATCATAGGCCAGCTGGTGGACGATGCCGGCATTGACCCGCTCCAGCTCGGCCTCATCGAACCGGGCAGGGGCGCGGCCGAAGGTGGAAAGGTCGAAGCTGCCGATCAGCGCGGACCGCTCGGCAATCGGTTCCACCGGCTGCGATGTACCCAGCCGGGCGAGCAGCGCCACCAGTGCGGCAGGCTCGATCCCGCGCTCGCGGAAGGCATCGGCGCCCAGCGAGCCGAGCCGCTTGGACAGCTTGCCCTCGCTGCCCACCAGCAGCGCCTCATGCGCGAAGCGCGGCGGCTCGGCGCCAAGCGCAGTGAACATCTGGATCTGCAGCGCGGTGTTGGAGACATGGTCTTCCCCGCGCAGCACATCGGTGATGCCCATTTCAATATCGTCGATCGCGCTGGGCAGCATATAGAGCCACGATCCGTCTGCCCGGCGCACCACGGGGTCGGATAGCTGGGCGGGGTCGAAATGCTGATGCCCGCGAATGCCGTCTTCCCATTCGATGGGGGCGGAACGGTCCAGCTTGAAGCGCCAGTGCGGGGCAATGCCCCTTGCCGCGAAATCCCTGTGCTCTGCCTCGGTCAGCTGTAGCGCCGCCCGGTCATAGATCGGCGGCAAGCCACGCCCCAGCAGCACTTTGCGCTTCAGTTCCAGTTCCTGCGTGGTTTCATAGCAGCGATAGAGCCGCCCTTCGCTCTCCAGATAATCGAATTGCATCTGGTAGAGCTGGAAACGGTCGGACTGCCGTTCCTCATCCTCCGGTTCCAGTCCCAGCCAGGCCAAATCGGCGCGGATCGCCTCGACATACTCCTCCCGGCTGCGCTCCCGGTCCGTATCGTCGATCCGCAGCAGGAAGCGCCCGCCATGCTTCTTCGCGAGCATCCAATTATGGAGCGCGGTGCGGATATTGCCGACATGCAGGCGCCCGGTGGGCGAGGGGGCGAAACGGGTTACGGTGCTCATGCAGCGCCGTTAGCCGTTTCGCCCGGCCTTGTCATTTGCTCCGCCAATTCACTTGCTGCGGAAGCTATGTGTGATGGGATAGCGCCGGTCCCGCCCGAAATTGCGCATGCCCAGCTTCACGCCCGGAGGGGCCTGGCGGCGCTTATATTCGGCAAGGTTCAGCAGATGCTCGATCCGCTCCACCGTGGCGCGGTCCAGTCCCTCGGCGGTCAGCTGGTCCACGCTCTTTTCCTGCTCCACCAGCCCCATCAGGATGCGGTCCAGCACGGGATAGGGCGGCAGCGAATCCTCGTCCTTCTGGTCGGGGCGCAGTTCGGCGCTGGGCGGCTTGTCGATGATGCGCTGCGGGATCACTTCGCCCGAAGGGCCGAGTCCGATGCGCGGCACGGCGGTGTTGCGCCACTTGGCCACGCCGAACACCGTCATCTTATAGGCATCTTTCAGCGGATTATATCCGCCCGCCATGTCGCCATAGATGGTGGCATAGCCCACGCTCATCTCGCTCTTGTTGCCGGTGGTGACCAGCATCGGGCCGAACTTGTTGGACAGCGCCATCAGCGTCACGCCGCGAATGCGCGACTGCAGATTCTCCTCGGTCAGGTCCACCTTGGTATCGGCAAAACTGTCTTCCAGCATGGCGTCGAAGCCTTCCACGGCGGGCTGGATCGGGATGATGGAATAGCGGCAGCCCAGCGCTTCGGCACAGGCCTTCGCATCGTCGAGGCTTTCCTGGCTGGTGAAGCGGCTGGGCAGCATCACGCACCACACACGCTCCGGCCCCAACGCATCCACGGCGATGGCGGCGCAGACGGCGGAATCGATCCCGCCCGAAAGGCCCAGCACCACGCCGGGGAAGCGGTTCTTGTTCACATAATCGCGCAGGGCCAGCACCATGGCGCACCAGGTTTCCTCCGCCTGATCGGTCAGCCCTTCCAGCTCGCCCCGGTTGCAGTTCCAGCCGCGCGCGATCTTGGTCCATTTCGTCTCGACGATCTGTTCTTCCCAGTCGCGCATCTGCACGGCCAGCGATCCATCGCCATTGATCACGAAGCTGGCCCCGTCGAACACCAGCTCGTCCTGCCCGCCCACGCGGTTGAGATAGGCCATGGGAATGCCGGTATCCACCGCGCGGCGGCGGGCGATCTCGTCAATGCGCAGCACGTCCTTGTCGATCTCATAGGGGCTGCCGTTGACGCAGATGAACAGGCCCGCGCCGAAATCGGCCAGATGGCGGCATACGTCTGGGTGCCAGATATCCTCGCAGATCGGCAGGCCCAGCATCGCGCCGCGGAACAGCACCGGCTCCGGCAAGGGGCCGGGCGTGAAATAGCGCATCTCGTCGAAAGTGCCGTAATTGGGCAGCTCATGCTTGAAGCGCGTGGCGGTGACGCGCCCGCCATCGAGCAGGGCCACACCATTATGCAGCGCCCCATCGCGCACGAAGACGCTGCCCACCAGCATGGCGGGGCCGCCATCCCCGGTGCAGAGCGCCAGCCGCTCCATCTCCGCCGCCGCACGCTCGATGAGGGCTGGTTTCAGGATCAGATCCTCGGGGGGATAGCCGATCAGGTGCATTTCGGGGAACACGACGAGGTCCGTCCTCCCCGCCTCCGCACGCACTTTCAACATTGCCTCCGTATTGGCGGCAATATCTCCGACGTTCTGGTTCATCTGGGCGAGGGTGATCGAAAGGCTATCGGGCATAGCCAAGGATTAGGCGGGAGAACGGGCGCGGGCAATCGGGAACACTGAAGTTGTGCGCCGCGAAGCGCGCTTTGGCCGATGCGCGCGGCGGCGCCTTGCCTTTGCAGGCCAGACAATCTCCAACAAGACCAAGGGCGGCGGCGATAGCCCTTCGCGCCAGCCCCTCGGCGTGTTTACTCGCCGTGCCGGTCCAACTCATTGCCGGTCAGGCGCACGACATGGAGCAGATTGGTGGAGCCGGGCGTGCCGAAGGGAACGCCGGCCAGCATCACCAGCCGCGATCCCGCCTCGCCCATGCCGTGGCGCAGGGCCATGCGCTTACCCTTGGCCACCATTTCCTCAAAGCTGCCAATGTCCCGCGTGGTCACCGCATGAGCGCCCCACAGCAGGGCCGTGCGGCGCGCCGTCTTGAGCGAGGGGGTCAGCACCAGCATCGGCACCGAGGGCCGCTCGCGCGCAACGCGGCGGGCAGTGGAGCCCGATCCGGTGAATACCACAACGGCGGAAATCGGCATGGTTTCCGCAATGGTCATGCAGGCGTGGGAAAGGGCATCGGCCGTGGTCGGATCGGGCCGGGTTTCCAGCATGCGGATGCGGCTGCGATAGCTGGCATCGCATTCCACCTTGGCGGCGATGCGGTGCATCATGGTCACGGCTTCTTCCGGCCACTGGCCCGCCGCCGTTTCCGCAGAAAGCATCACGGCATCGGCCCCGTCATAAACGGCATTGGCCACGTCCGACACTTCGGCGCGGGTGGGGGTGGGGCTCTCGATCATGGATTCGAGCATCTGCGTCGCCACGATCACCGGCTTGCCCTGATTGCGCGCGCAATTGACGATCTGCTTCTGCAGCGGGGGCACATCCTCGGGATTGAGCTCCACGCCCAGATCGCCGCGCGCCACCATTACGGCGTCCGCCAGTTCGATGATCTCGTCCAGCCGCTCGATCGCGGCGGGCTTCTCGATCTTGGCGCAGAGCGCGCCATAGCCGCCCATCAGCTTGCGCGCCTCGGCCACGTCTTCGGGCCGCTGGACGAAGGAGAGGGCGATCCAGTCCGCCCCATGCTTGATCGCGAAGGCCAGATCCTTGCGGTCCTTCTCGGTCAGAGCGGGCACGGGCACCACTGCGTCAGGCACGTTCACGCCCTTGCGGTCGGAAATGACGCCGCCAACTTCGGCGCTGGTGAGGATTTCCTTGTCGTCCGCCCGGATCACGCGCAGGCGAATCTTGCCGTCGTCGATCAGCAGGCGCTGGCCCTTCTGCAGGATGCCGAACAGTTCCGGATGCGGCAGGCATACGCGGTTTTCGTCGCCCGGCTCGGGATTGCGGTCCAGCGTGAAATGGCTGCCATGGCGGATCACCACCCGCTCGCCCTTGCGGAAGGTGCCGACGCGCAGTTTCGGCCCCTGCAGATCGCACAGGATGGCGATGGGATGAGCCAGGTCCTTCTCCAGCGCGCGGATGGCCTTGATCGTCTCTTCATGGACGGCATGGTCGCCATGGCTCATATTGACGCGGAAGGCGTCCGCGCCTGCCAGGACCAGACGCCGGAGCATATCCGGGTCGCGGCTGGCGGGGCCAATGGTGGCCAGGATCTTGACCTTGCGATTGCGGGGTTGGAGCGTGGGCTCTTCGTGCTTTGCCATGGGAATGTGCCTATGTCAGAGGCACAGGACATTACAACTACAGCTTTGCGGGAAATACTTGATGACTGACGCACCCGATCCGCTCGACGCCCTGCCAGACGATGTGGCAGCCGCTGCCTTCCGCCGCCTTGTGCGCCATTTGCGCAATCGCCACGATGCCCAGAATATCGACCTGATGGGGCTGGCGGGCTTCTGCCGCAATTGCCTGGCCGACTGGATCAACGATGCCGGGGCGGGCCTCTCCAAGCCCGATGCGCGCGCGCTGATCCACGGCATGCCGATGGAGGAATGGAAGGCGAAATATCAGACGGAAGCCACGCCGGAACAGATGGCCCGGATGGAGGAAAGCCTGAAGAAGAACGGCGGCACGCACTAAGGCTGTCCCCATTCTGGGGAGGAATCGGCCAAGCCGCCTTCACCCTTCCGGCCCTGCTCGCTATCAGCGCGGCAACCGATTCTCATATCCGATGGAGCTTTCCCCCAAATGGCCGAAACCACCGATGATCGCCTGCGCCTGCTGATCGAGCGCGTCGAACGCCTGGAAGAAGAAAAGAAGGGCATCTCCGACGATATTCGTGACGCCTATGCTGAAGGTAAAGCAGTTGGTTATGATACTAAAATCATGCGCCAGATTGTGCGTCTCCGGAAGATGAACCCTGATGATCGCCGGGAGATGGAAATTATTCTGGAGACTTATAAAGCGGCTTTGGGGATAGAATAAAGATTTACGACCCCCTCTCGCATCCACGAGTCGGGAGGGGGTTATTCGTCCAAGTACATTTGTGCCCTGTGGTACAATGCTGTTATCTCCGGGTCTCCCGCTTTGAGTTTCTCGAAGATTTCCCGCATCTCCTCTACATACGCCCTAAAGGCCGAAACAACGGCTTCCATTCCACTTTCAGTGAGTTGAAGCAGCCAGAAGAAGGCTGCATGACAGGTATCGACATCACGTTCGCTGACCAGAAGGTCGGATTTTGTTTTGGGATGTGTAATTCGATTTCGGATCGCGATTGCTCGCTGGAAACTCTCCCAGCCGGGAATATCAAAGCGTGTTTCTGTGCGAGGATCGATTCTGTTTGCAATTCTTGTGGTCAGTCGAATGAGGGCAGGCAATGGAATGAAGCGCATTTGTTCCGAGACGGTGCCATTGGCATTCACTAGATAGGCGGTTTCCGCTAGGGCCAGTTCTTCTTCTCGCGTGATTGCTTCAATGCTTTTGGCAATTGAAGTTACATGCTGACGATATAGCCAAACGGAACCTTCGACGGCAGCGAAGATCGAACGTATCAAGTCGCGACTGTTTGCTTGAGTCTTCTCCGCTCTATAACGCTGCATGGCGGCGACTACGTCCAAAACCAGAACGCTGGTGAAATCATGATGAAGATCGCTGTCCATTATTGCCTTCTAGACTAAAAAATCATCGATTATAATATAAATATCAATTTTGATTGATAATCATATTAAAGACTCTTGTCCGCGGTAAAATGAAAAGTGGCGAGAATAAAAAGTGACTGGGTCTCGACTGATCGATCAGCTTGCCAACAGCGCCACCGTCAGGGCGGCGCTGTTGGACAGGGCATGGGCCAGCATGGAGGCGGCAAGGCCGATCCGCATGCGGATGAAGCCCAGCACCAGCCCGGCCCATAATTGCGGCAGCACCAGCGGCAGGGCCAGGGCCGAAAAGCTGGGATAATTCGCCATGTGGACCAGCGCGAAGCAGGCCGCCGAGAGATAGAAGATCGGCCCGAAGCCCGCATCGAACCAGCCGGGCGTGCCTTTCCTTCGCAGCAGGAACCAGCCGAGCGGCGCGGCCACCAGCAGCACCAGGAAGCTCGCCCCCACCGCCAGCGGGCTCAACCCCTGCGTACTGCCATAGAGCAGGGCCGAGAAGGCCAGCGCACAGCCCAGCAGCCATAGCGCGCGCAGGCGCCCGGTCAGCCAGCCACGAAACAGCATTTCCTCCAGCACCGGCGCGACGAGTATCACGATGGGGATCATCAGCTGCGGTTCCAGCTTGCCGAAGGCATCGGGCGCAGGCAGGCTGAACAGGCTTTGCCACAGGCCCAGCACCGGCAGCAATACGAGCAACAGGCCCGCCACCATCAGCGCGGTGAGCACCGCCAGCCGCCGCAAGGCGCCCGGCGCGCGCAGGCCCGTGGGGTCCAGCCGATGCGGACGGCGCAGCCAGCCCGCAAATTCGCGCAGCATGGTGACGGGTGGCGGAAAATTCGTGTCAATCATCGCAAGGTCAGTCCGATTGGCTTGGCAGGCGCGGCATCCGCGCTATCTTCCTCGCCTTAATGACATCCGGGAGTAAACAAACATGGCAAGCCCTTGGGAGAGTTCGCGCGAGGAAGGGATCATCGTCACCACCACTCCCATGGTGGAGGGGCGTCCGGTGAAGGAATATCTCGGCATTGTGACGGGCGAGGTGATCGTGGGCGCCAATATCTTCCGCGACCTGTTCGCTTCCATCACCGACATCGTCGGCGGGCGCTCCGGCAAATATGAGGAAGTGCTGAGCCGCGCGCGGGACGAGGCGATTTCGGAAATGCAGCAGCAGGCCGTGCAGCGCGGCGGCAATGCCGTGGTGGGCGTGGACCTGGATTACGAAGTGCTCGGCTCCAACGGGTCGATGCTGATGGTCAGTGCCAGCGGCACGGCAGTGCTGCTCTGACAATCACTTGACGCTCACGCATTGCCGGGCGCGCCCCTGTAAGCTAGGAGCGCGCCCACACGGGATTCCGCCCGCCGGAGTCCGCAAGAACACAGACTTCCGAAGGTTCCCATGGCAGGCCATTCCAAGTTCAAGAACATTATGCACCGCAAGGGCGCGCAGGATAAGAAGCGCTCTGCAATGTTTTCCAAGCTCAGCCGCGAAATCACCGTCGCGGCCAAGATGGGCATGCCCGATCCGGACATGAACCCGCGCCTGCGCGCCGCCGTCAACGCGGCCAAGGCGCAGTCCATGCCGAAGGACAATATCCAGCGCGCCATCGACAAGGCGACCAAGGGTGAAGGCGATAATTACGAGGAAGTCCGCTATGAAGGCTACGGCCCCGGCGGCGTCGCCCTGATCGTCGAGGCGCTGACCGACAATCGCAACCGTACCGCCACCAATGTGCGCACCGCCTTCTCCAAGAATGGCGGCAATCTCGGCGCTTCGGGCGCGGTGAGCCACGGCTTCGAGCGGCTGGGCCTGATCGAATATCCCGGCAAGGTGGGTGACGAGGAAAAGGTTCTGGAAGCCGCGATCGAAGCGGGCGCCGACGATGTCGAGAGCGACGAGGACAGCCACTCGATCTGGGTGTCGGTCGATTCGCTCCACGATGTCGCGCGCGAGCTGGAAAAGGTTCTGGGCGAGGCCGAGGGCGTGAAGCTGGCGTGGAAGCCCACGCTGAAGACCGAAGTGGACGAAGGCACTGCCGCCACCCTGCTCAAGCTGATCGACACGCTGGACGACGATGACGACGTGCAGACCGTGTGGGGCAATTACGAGATCCCCGACGACGTGATGGAGAAGCTGGGTTGATCCATCCGATCCTCCCCGCAACGGGGAGGGGGACCGTCCGCAGGACGGTGGAGGGGGAGTGCCGCAGGGCTAACCCCCTCCGTCAGCTGCTGGCGCAGCTGCCACCTCCCCCGATGGGGGAGGGACTTTGCATATGCTGATCCTCGGCCTCGATCCCTCGCTCACCTGCACCGGCTGGGGCGTGGTGCGCAGCGTGGGATCGCGCCTCAGCCATATCGCCAATGGCCAGATCGCCACCGATTCCAAGGCGCCCTTGCCGGACCGGCTGCTGCATCTGCAGGATGCCGTCAGCGCGGTGATCGCCACCTATGCGCCCGACAGGGCGGCGGTGGAGGAAATCTTCGTCAACAAGAACCCGCAATCCACCCTGAAGCTGGCACAGGCGCGCGGCGCGGTGCTGGTGGCCTGCGCGCGCGGATCGCTGCCGGTGGCCGAACATGCCACGCGGCTGGTGAAGAAGGCCATCGTCGGCACGGGCGCCGCGGAAAAGCAGCAGGTGCAGGCCATGCTCAAGGTGCTGCTGCCCGGCGCGAAAGTGGCAGGTGCGGATGCTGCGGACGCTTTGGCCGTGGCGATTGCCGACGCCCATTTGGGGGGAGGGGCCTGATGTATCTCAACGTCTTCCGCAGCCGCAAACGGGCCGATATGGACGCGGTGGCCTATGCCGCAGATGCCGCGCACATGCAGGAACTGGCGCGTCAGCAGCCCGGCTATATATCCTACCGCAGCTATCGCGCCGAGGACGGCGAAACCCTCTCCATGTCCGAATGGGAGAGCGAAGACCACGCCCGCGCCTGGGCGCGCCATGTGGAACATGCGATGGTCCAGGGCCGGGGCCGCGTGGATTATTACGAGAGCTACACCGTCTATTCCTGCCCCGATCCGCACGTGCGCCATTTCGCGCGCGAAGGCTGACAGGGCACACACCGCTATAACCCCGATATTCGAGGTCTGACATGACGATCCACTTCTACGGAATTCCCAATTGCGACACGGTGAAGAAGGCTCGCACCTGGCTCGACGGGCAGGGGCTCGCCTACACTTTCCATGACTACAAGAAGGAAGGGGCTGATGCCGCGAAGCTGGAAGGCTGGGCGGGGATCGTGGGTTGGGAAAAGTTGCTGAACCGCGCCGGCACTACTTTCCGCAAGCTGCCGGATGAGGCGAAGCAGGATATCGATACGGCCAAGGCCGTGGCACTGATGGTGGAGCAGCCCAGCATGATCAAGCGCCCGGTGGTGGAATATCCCGGCGGGCTGCTGGTTGGTTTCAAGGCGGAGGAATGGGCGGCGGCGTTGGGGTAAGGCTGTTGTGCCTTTCGTCATGCTGAACTCGTTTCAGCATCCATCCATCCCCACGTACAATCGCTCGATCCGGAGAGATGGATCCTGAAACAAGTTCAGGATGACGGATAAGGGGAAACGAGCCCTCTCGGCCCTCCCCCTCAACTCAAATAGAAATTCTGCGCCTTCAGCGGCTCGGGCGGTTCCTCGCCCAGATGGGGGGCGAGACTGATTTCCACTGCGCGGCAGATCGCGTCGAGCGGCAGGGCATTGGGCGTGGTGCCGAAGGGATGGCTGAGGTCTTCCGTCACTTCGGCCAGGCCCAGGAAGACATAAGCCACGATGCCGACGAAAACCGGCGTCATCCAGCCGGCCGTGCCCACCAGCGCCAGCGGCAACAGCAGGCAATAGACATAGGTCGTGCGGTAGATCAGCAGCGAATAGACGTAAGGCAGCGGCGTATTGGCGATCCGCTCGCACCCGGCCTGTTGCAGGGCGATATTGGCGAGGCGTTCCTGCAGGGCCTTGGCGCCGAAACCGTCCATCGATCCATCGCGCAGGGCATCGCCCAGATCGGCGGCAATCGCATCCAGCGCGGCGCAGGGCGGGTGCGGCGCATCGGCCAGAGCGCCGCCGAATTCCCTCGCCCGCTCATCGTCCTTCAGCTTGCGCAGATTGGCGCGGTGCAAGTGAATGAAGGCCCGGGCGGCGCGGATGATGCGGCGCTGGCGCTCCTCTCCCTGCACGAAAAGCTGCGCTTCCCGCGCAAGGCTGCGCATGTCGGCCAGAAGCCCGCCCCACAGCTTGCGCCCTTCCCACCAGCGGTCATAGGCGGCGTTGTTGCGGAAGCCGAGGAATAGCGAGAGCGCGATGCCGAACACGGTGAAGCCCACCGCCTCCAGCTCGGGAAAGGCGCCATAGCGTTGGTGCAGCAGCACCATCAGCGCGGAAAACAGCATCAGCCCGGCAATGCGCGGCGCGATCAGCGGCACGATGGAGCCGCGCACCGCAAAGGCGAGCTGGAGCCAGTTGGGCTTGTCGCGCAGGATCATGGCCGGTCCCTCAACCCGCCCGCGCGGTGACGATGTAGTTGAGCGAAAGATCGCCCGAAAGATGCAGGCCCTTCATCGGCGAGAAGGCAATGCCGCGCGGCTCGCCCATGGTGAGCCTCACATCGGCCAGCAGATCGCTCAACTCGTCGGGAGTGATGAAATCGTCCCAATGATGGGTGCCCTTGGGGATCAGCCCGATTCCCTCCGCCGCATCGACCATCAGCAGGCGCGATTGCGGAGTGCGATTGGGGGTGGAAAGGACCATCAGCCCGCCATCGGCCAGCCTTTCGGCCAGCTGGCGCAGGAACAGCGCCTTGTCCGCCACATGCTCGATCACTTCCATCGCGGTGACGAGATCGAATTGGCCGAGCCCCAGCGCACCCAGCTCGCCATGGCGATAATCGATGGCAAGGCCGCCGCCCGCCGCATGGGCCTGCGCCGCCGCGATATTCTCCGCCGCCGCGTCCACGCCGGTCACAGCCGCGCCCATCCGTGCCAGCGGCTCCGCCAGCAGGCCCGCCCCGCAGCCCACATCCAGCGCGCTGCGCCCCGCCAGCGGCTTGAGCGAGGCGGGATCGGCATCCCAATGGCGGTTCACTGCCTCCCGCAAAAAGCCCAGCCGCACGGGGTTGAGCTTGTGCAGCATGGCGGACGAACCCTTGGGGTTCCACCAGTCCGCCGCCAGCGCGCCGAAATGTTCGGCTTCTTCGGGGCGGATCGTTGCAGATGCGACAGTTGCATTGGCCATAGGACACCCCTAACAGCGCGCCAGACCTGATTCCAGCGTGCAGGAGCAAGAACGACTTGGCCCGGATCGTGATGAAATTCGGCGGCACCTCGATGGCGGGGACGGAACGTATCCGTCGCGTCGCCAATATCGTGCGCCGTCAGCAGGCCGCGGGGCATGAAGTTGCCGTGGTGGTTTCCGCCATGGCGGGCGAAACCGATCGCCTGGTAAACTTCTGCCGCGAGGCGAATCCCCTCTATGACCCCGCGGAATATGACGTGGTGGTCGCCTCTGGCGAACAGGTGACGTCGGGCCTGCTCGCGCTCACTTTGCAGGCCATGGGCTGCAAGGCGCGCAGCTGGCTGGGTTGGCAATTGCCGATCCATACGGACGATGCCCATGCCAAGGCGCGGATCGAGGATTTCGATTCCGAAGCCCTGCTGGCCAGCATGGCCGCGGGTGAGATTGCGGTGATCCCCGGCTTCCAGGGCCTGTCGCCCGCCAATCGGGTGACCACTCTGGGCCGTGGCGGTTCGGACACTTCGGCAGTGGCCGTGGCGGCGGCAATCAATGCCGATCGCTGCGACATCTATACCGATGTGGACGGGGTCTACACCACCGATCCGCGCATCGTGGCCAAGGCGCGCAAGCTCAGCCACGTGACTTACGAAGAAATGCTCGAACTGGCTTCGGTCGGCTCGAAAGTGCTGCAAACCCGCTCGGTCAGCCTCGCCATGAAGGAGAAGGTCCGGGTGCAGGTGCTCTCGTCCTTTATCGACGATGATGCGCCGGCTGCCGACACGCTCCCCGGAACGATGATCGTCAGCGATGAGGAACTCGAAGGACTGGACATGGAACGTCAGCTGATCACCGGCATCGCCGCCGACAAGAACGAAGCGAAGGTTACCCTTACGCGTATAGCGGACCGCCCCGGCGCGGTGGCCACCGTGTTCGAACCGCTCGCCGCCAACAATATCAATGTCGACATGATTATCCAGAATGTCGCCAAGGATAAGGGCGAGACGGACGTGACCTTCACTGTCCCCAAGGCCGACCTGCTGCGCACTCAGGCGCTGCTGGAAGAGAACAAGGACAAGATCGGCTTCTTCCGCATGATCAGCGACGACAAGGTCGCCAAGATCAGCGTCGTTGGCGTCGGCATGCGCAGCCATGCGGGCGTTGCCAGCACCATGTTCAAGGCGCTGGCCGACCGCGGGATCAATATCCAGGCGATCTCCACCAGCGAGATCAAGGTCAGCGTGCTGATCGACGAGGACGAGACCGAACTGGCCGTCCGCGTGCTGCACACTGCCTATGATCTGGACGCGAAGGACGACGCGGCCTGATCAGCGGCGCTTGGGTTTGGGCCTTCTGAACCAGAAGGTCCAAACCGCGAAGCTGCCCAGGATCGCCATGGCGAGGCCGGAGAAGGTCATGACCAGGCGATAGGGCAGCCCGCCTACCTTGGCCGCGTGAAGCGGATAGGAGGCGTTGAAGGCCTGCGCGCCCGCCGAAAGCGCCAGCGCATCGCGCGCATAAAGCAGGCGGCCGTCCGCAGCATCGAACCACAGGGTCGAACGCCCATTGGGCAGCCATTCGGCCGCGCGCTTCATGCGGATGGTGATCGGCCTGCCGGGCTTGCCCGCTTCAGGCACGTCAGGAAATGAAAGGATGCGGATCTGCGCATCCGGGAAGCGCGCATGGGCTGTCAGAACCAGGGCCCGTACATCCAGATTCGCCGCGCGCGGGCCGCTTTCCAGCTCGGGCTGTTTGAAGGCAGCCGCAATCGATCCGTAGCCGGAGAAGGGCGCCACCACCACTTCGGCCACCGGGCGGAACAGCAGCATTGACCCGGTGAGCGCCGAGAGCAGCAGCAGCGGTGCGGCCACGATCCCCAGATCGCGATGCTGCATCACGATGGCCGGTCGGCTCATCCGCTTGGGCCAGAGGCGGAACTTGAAGGTCTTGCGCGTGCGCCACCACATTATCGCGCCGGTAATGACGAACAGCACCGCGCATAGGCCCGCTATGCCGGAAACCCATTCCCCGACATCGCCGGTGAAGAGATGGTGGTGCAGGTCGAACAGCCATATTTCCGGCCGTTCCCACTGGCTGGACCAGCGGGTGACGAGATGGCCGGACTGGTCGTAATAGGCGGCTCCGTCCGGCAGGCGCAGCTGGTGCAGGCCGAAACGGTCGCTGGCATAGATGATGCTCTCGGCCTCAGGCTCGGCGGCGAGTATCCTGGCCGTGGTATCGGCAATTGCCGCGGCATCGGCCACGCGCGCGTCGCCTGCATGGGGCAGCGCGATCCATTCCTCCTTATGGACGAGGATCGCGCCGGTCAGCCCCAGCACAGCCAGCACCAGGCCCATGATACCGCCCGCCCAGCGATGGACGAGGTCGATTATCCGCATCATCTTTTATGCCCCGCGTCGGACCGGTATCTTCCTCAGAACCGGGCATCCCAGGCGAGAGTGAAGCTGCGGCCCCGTCCGGCGAAATAGGCCAGATTGTCATTCGGCAGGCGCGTGTCGCTGCTGTAATCGATGTAGAACTCGTCGAACAGGTTCTGGACCGCCAGAGTGATGCCGCTCTTATTGTTCAAAGCATAACGGATGCTGGCATCGGTGACGTTGTAGCCGCCGAAATTGTTGCGCACATCCGGCACGGGCTTGCCGGCATCGGCCTTAAAGTCGCGCTTCAGATAGAACTGGGTCTGCACCCGCGCCGAGATCGGCCCGCGATTGAGGCTGGCGGCCAGATTGACGCGATCCGGCGAGATATTGGTGCCATCCAGATCGGTATCGACGATACCGTCCGGATTGTTCTTGTCGCTGTCATAGCGGCCCTTGATGCGCGCATAGCCGGCGGACAGCTTCAGCCCCTGCGTGGGAGTGACGGCCAGGTTCAGTTCCAGCCCTTCGATCTCCACCCGCTGGCGCTGGACATTGAAAATGCCGTTGCCCGCGGCGATCAGCAATTGGCCCTTGTCGCTGGAAGACCAGAAATAGGTCGCGCTGGCATCCACGATCCCGCGCTTGGCCTCGATCCCGACTTCGCGGTTGTTGGAAACGATCGGGCTGATGTCGAGGAAATTGTCGATGTCCACGCCCGGCTCGTCCACCGAACGGGTGATGCGGCCGATATCGGGCACGGTGAAGCCTTCGGCATAGCTGGCATAGGCGCGGATGCCTGCCCAGGGCTCCAGAATTACGCCGCCATTGATCAGCAGATCCTCGAAAGTCGGTTTGCCGCCTGAGACCGCCACGCCGCCAAAGGTGGCCGGGTCCACCGGATCGCCGCTGGCCGTGGTGGAAGCGAGCGTGTGGTAATCGTCGATCTTGATCTGGACGTTTTCGTAACGCACGCCGCCTGCCAGGCGCAGCACATCGTTGAACAGGCCGAGATTGAGCTGGGCGAAGGGCGCGATGCTGCGGAATTCGCTGGGCGGCACCCAGACGCGGTCGGTCATGATCAGGCGCTGCTCGGTCCGGTCGGTCAGAATGTCGAGGCCGATCGTGGCAGTCAGCGCCTCGAAACCGGGAACAGCCCGCTCATAGCTGAACTTCGCACCCAGCTTGCGGCTGCGGTTCTCGGACTGGTCGAGCAGAGTGCCGATGGGGGCGATTGCCGGGTCCTGGAAGGTGGCGATGGCGTTGGGCTCGCCGCCGAACGTATCGTAAGTGCGGTTGAAGAATATCTGGCTCATGAAATCGCCGCCGCCCAGATCAGTGTCGGTGTAGGACAGGGCGACGCTTTCCGCGCGGTTGGCGGCAGGGGTTCCCGGCGGATCGCCGCGCACGGCGCTGGTCGGAACGCCAGTGGTGCGGTTGCCTGCCAGCGGGACGTAATCCCCGTCTCCATCCAGATCGAAACGGCTGGCGATCAGGTCCAGCCTGCCGCTGCTGCCCACTTCATAGCCAAGCCGCGCGAAGAGCGAGAGGGCCTGCGAATCCTGCGTTTCGCCCTGGGTCAGATTGATACCCACGCGGCGCCCCTCGCCATCGTAGAACACGCCGCGCTTCTCAAAGGCCGCGCCGAAAGTCGCATCGAAGCGTCCGGCCTTATATTGCACCAGCCCGGCAGCCTTGCCGCCAAAGCCGTCGCTATTGAAATCGTCGCTGGATGTGCCCTGCAGCAGCACGCGGCCGCTGATGCCTTCCTGGCGCGGGGCGCCCACGGTCACCTGATTGACGATGCCGCCGGTGCCGCCGATCCCCTGCAGCGCATTGGAGCCGAAGATCACTTCCACCCGGTCCACGAAGAAGGCGTCGATAGTGAAACCGTCGCGGCTGCTGTCGCGCATCGGGGCGGATTGGGGGATGCCGTTGATGGCATAAAGGGGAGAGCGGCCGCGCAGGGTTTCGCCCGCGCCGGAGAGCTTCTGGCGCGTGGGCGAGAAGGAGGGGAGGAGATTCGCCACCGCATCGGTCACCGATCCGGCGATGATGACCTGCTGGTTCAGCTCTTCCTGATCGATCACGTCGATGGTCAGCGGCAGGGCATTGGCGGGCAGGGTGGTGCGCGCCGCGCTGACGATGATGGCCTTGTCTGCCCCGTTATCTTCGCTTTGCGCTCCCCCTTCACTTTGCGCGAAGGCGGGCGATCCCGCCATTGCGGCAAGCGCGAAGACAGACAGCGAAAGCGGCAAGCGAAGCGACATGAAATTTCCCCTGCGCCCGGATGGCACCATGCCTTCCGGGACGTCGGGGGCTCGCTAGCAGGCCTTATTTACTACTGCAAGTCATTCGCAAGAGCAGGAGGCAATCAATCGACCCAGCCTTCGGGAGTACCCTTGGGCCCCATGATCTGGCGCTTCTTGATCCGCCATTGGCCGTCCTGCTTCACCAGCCAGTCGAACTCGCGGCCCATGATCAGGATGCGCGGGGCATCGCCTTCCTTGTCCACCACATATTCGGTGAAGACGAGGCGCGCCGTGGCCGTATCGCCATCCACCTTGATCAGCGGATTGCCGATCAGGATGTTGAGCGCGAAGCTCTTGCGCTGCGGCGCATCGGAGGGAACGGCGGCATAGGCGCCCTTGATCGCCTCGATGCCCTTGTAGCTGTTGGGGCCGAGAATCATCTCGCCATCGGCCGCGAAATATTCGCCCACCTTGTCCTGCACGCCGCCGCCGAAATGCGCGTAATAAGTGGTGAGCAGGTCTTCGATCTCGGCCTTGTCGATCACGGCCTGCATCGTCAGCTGGCTCTTGGCGGCGGCCGGTGCGGCGCTTGCCAGTGTCAGGCCCAGCGCCAGGCACAATGCGGTGCCCATTCCCGTCAGTCTTGCTTTCATGGCTCTTCCATTCCTTCCCATGCGCCGTCTTGCGGGCGGCGTCGGGGGCGGACCCTAATGTCCGATGCGCAGGGAGCAAGCTAACAATGCGCCAGGGTGGTGCAAACCTGTGCGGGACAAAGGAAACCTCCCCGTCCGGGGGAGGGACGGGGAGGTCACCCCGGGCCATCCATAAGGGGGGAAGATGGCCGGGGCTTTGGGAAGCTGGCGGGGGCGCCGGGGGGAGGGGCGGCCCCGATGCTCATTTGATGTCGAAGCGGTCAGCCTCCATCACCTTGGTCCAGGCGGCGGCGAAGTCCTTCACGAACTTCTCCTGATTATCGTCCTGGGCATAGACTTCGGCATAGGCCCTGAGGATCGAGTTCGATCCGAAGGTCAGGTCCACTTCGCTGGCGGTCCACTTCACTGCGCCGGTCTTGCGGTCGCGAATGGCGTAGATGCCATTTTCCAGCGGCTGCCAGCTATTGGCCATATCCGTCAGATTGACGAAGAAGTCCGTCGTCAGCGTGCCTTCCCGCCCGGTCAGCACGCCATGCTTGCTGCCGCCGTGATTGGCGCCCAGCACGCGCAACCCGCCGATCAGCACGGTCATTTCCGGCGCGGTGAGGCCCATCAGCTGCGCCCGGTCCAGCAGCAGCTCGGCGGGGCGCACGGCATAGTCCTTCTTCAGCCAGTTGCGGAAACCGTCATGAACGGGTTCGAGCGGCTCGAAACTGTCCACATCGGTCTGTTCCTGGCTCGCATCGCCCCGGCCGGGGGAGAAGGGCAGGGCGATGTCATGGCCCGCGGCCCGCGCCGCCTGCTCCACGCCAACATTGCCCGCCAGCACGATCACATCGGCCAGGCTCGCGCCTTCCTCCGCCGCGATCCGTTCCAGCACCGGCAGCACCATGGCGAGGCGGGCGGGCTCATTGCCTTCCCAATCCTTCTGCGGGGCAAGCCGGATGCGCGCACCATTGGCGCCGCCGCGCATGTCGGACTGGCGGAAGGTGCGGGCACTGTCCCATGCGGTGCTGACCATGTCGGCAATGGAAAGCCCGCTGGCCGCGATCCTGGCCTTCACCGCTTCCACATTATAGCCGGTGGGGCCAGCAGGCACCGGGTCCTGCCAGATCAGCTCTTCCGCCGGAACGTCAGGCCCGAAATAGCGCGCGCGGGGCCCCATGTCGCGGTGGGTCAGCTTGAACCACGCGCGGGCGAAGACATCGCGGAAATAGTCCGGGTCGCGGTGGAACCGTTCGGAAATCGCGCGATAGGCCGGGTCCACCTTCATCGCCATGTCGGCATCGGTCATCATCGGGTTGAGGCGGATGGACGGGTCTTCCACGTCCACCGGCTTGTCTTCCTCGGCGATGTTCACCGGCTCATACTGATGGGCCCCTGCCGGGCTCTTGGTCAAAACCCAGTCATATTTGAACAGCAGGTCGAAATAGCCATTATCGAACACGGTGGGATGCGTGGTCCAGGCGCCTTCGATGCCGCTGGTCACCGTATCGCGGCCCTTGCCCTTGCCGCTGGGGTTCTTCCAGCCGAAGCCCTGTTCCTCCACTCCGGCGGATTCCGGATCGGGGCCGAGCAGCCCGGCATTGCCATTGCCATGGGCCTTGCCCACAGTGTGGCCGCCTGCGGTAAGGGCAACGGTTTCCTCGTCATTCATGGCCATACGGGCGAAGGTTTCGCGAATGTCGCGGGCGGTGCGCAGCGGGTCGGGCTGGCCGTCCACGCCTTCGGGGTTCACATAGATCAGCCCCATCATCACCGCCGCCAGCGGGTTTTCCAGCTCGCGCTCGCCCGAATAGCGGCTGCCTTCGCTGCCGCTGGGGGCAAGCCACTGCTTTTCCGAACCCCAATAGACGTCCAGTTCCGGGTGCCAGATATCCTCGCGCCCGAAGCCGAAGCCGAAGGTCTTCAGGCCCATGCTCTCATAGGCGATGGTCCCGGCCAGCACTATCAGATCGGCCCAGCTCACCTTGTTGCCGTATTTCTTCTTGATCGGCCACAGCAGGCGGCGCGCCTTGTCCAGGCTGACATTGTCTGGCCAGCTGTTGAGCGGAGCGAAACGCTGGTTGCCGGTGCCCGCGCCGCCGCGCCCATCGGCAATGCGATAGGAACCGGCGGAGTGCCAGGCCATGCGGATCATCAACCCGCCATAATGGCCCCAATCGGCCGGCCACCAATCCTGGCTGTCGGTCATCAGGGCATGCATGTCGGCCTTCAGGGCCTCGACATCGAGCTTCTTTAGTTCCTCGCGATAATCGAAGTCCGGCCCCAGCGGGTTGGTCTTGCGATCATGCTGGCTCAGGATTTCGAGATTGAGGCTTTCCGGCCACCAGCCGGTCGCGGACATGGCAGTGGTGGTGTTCGCGCCATGCATCACGGGACATTTGGCTCCGGCATTCATGACATCTCTCCTCGCAAGAATTCGTGGCTCGCCCGAGTCGCCCGTTTGGGGGGAAGGCGCTGGGCATGGGGAGAGAATATGCCTGCAGGTCATTTCGGCAAAACCGATTAATACTCAAACTGTGATCGGCTTTGCCGATTTTGCGCGAAGGGCTTGCGCGGCAGGCCGCACACCGCCAAAAAGCGCCCCAATCCGCCCTTCCGGGCCTTTATCCGAGACGATCCAGCCTATGACCGCATTCCCCAAGACTTCCGCCCTGATGCGCCGCGGCGCAGAATTTCTCGGCAGCGATTATGCGATCCTGTGCGGGGCGATGAGCTGGGTTTCGGAACGTAATCTGGTGGCGGCGATCAGTAATGGCGGCGGCTTCGGCGTGATCGCCTGCGGCGCCATGACGCCGGACCTGCTCGATGCGGAAATCGCCGGGACCAAGGCGCTGACCGACAAGCCCTTTGGCGTGAACCTCATCACCATGCATCCCATGCTGTTCGACCTGATCGAAGTGTGCAAGCGCCACCAGGTCGGCCATGTCGTGCTGGCGGGCGGCATTCCGCCCAAGGGCAGCGTGGAAGCGATCAAGGAGTTCGGCGGCAAGGTGCTGGTCTTCGCGCCCACCCTGGCGCTGGCGAAGAAGCTGCTGCGGTCCGGCGCGGATGCCTTGGTGATCGAAGGCAGCGAGGCGGGCGGCCATATCGGCCCGGTGGCCACCAGCGTGCTGGCGCAGGAATTCCTGCCCGAACTCGCCGCCGATCACATTGTCTTCGTGGCGGGCGGCATCGGCACGGGCGAGATGATCGCGGCCTATCGGGAAATGGGCGCATCGGGCGTGCAGCTTGGCACCCGCTTTGCCTGCGCCACGGAAAGCATCGCTCACCCCGATTTCAAGAAGGCCTTCTTCCGCGCCAATGCGCGCGATGCGGTGGCCAGCGTGCAGATCGACCCGCGCCTGCCGGTGATCCCGGTGCGCGCCCTGAAGAACAAGGGCACGGAAGAATTCACCGCCAAGCAGCGCGAAGTCGCCCAGAAGCTGGATGACGGCAAGCTGGACATGGGCGCCGCCCAGCTGGAGATCGAACATTTCTGGGCGGGCGCCCTGCGCCGCGCGGTGATCGATGGCGATGTTGAATCCGGCTCGGTCATGGCGGGCCAGTCGGTCGGCATGGTCAAGGCGGAAGAACCCGCCGCGCAGATTATCCAGACGCTGATGCAGGAATGCGAAACCGCACTCAGCCGGGCGTGAGAGGGGGAAGCGGCATGAGTATGTTGGCTATCCGGAAGGCTGAATCGACTGACGTTGAGGCACTGGCGCCGTTGTTCGATGCCTATCGCCAGTTCTACGAGCAGCCGGCCGATTTGGCAGGGGCCTGGCGCTTCCTTTCGGAGCGGATGTCGCGCGGGGAATCCACCATTTTCCTCGCCGAACTGGGCGGGCAGGCGGCGGGCTTCGCGCAGCTTTATCCCTGCTTCACCTCGGCCGGCATGGCGCGGATATTCATCCTCAACGATCTATTCGTGACGCCCGAAATGCGCGGGCAGGGCGTAGCCACGGCCCTGCTGCGCCGCTCGGCGGAATTCGGGCGGGCCGAAGGGGCCGTGCGGCTGAGCCTTTCCACCGCGACCGATAATCTCGCCGCCCAGACCGTCTATGAGCGCGAAGGGTGGA
>MKUB01000007.1 GCA_001898545.1 Sphingomonadales bacterium 63-6
ATAGGGTTCGATGGCATCGCCATCGAGGCTGGGCACGGTGGCCACGATCACCGCATTGCCGGTCTTCGCGTTGTACTCGCGCAGCCGTGCATCGAGTTCGGCTTCCTGCGCATCCGGGATCAGGTTCGCCCCGTCGTAAACCGGCCCAGCAGGACGGGGCGGCATGGCTGCCTGCGCGGGGGCGGAGAGCCCTGCCAGCAGCATGACTGCAAGCAGGGCATTGATCGCGGCGAGCGCAAAACCGCGCAGTTGCGGCAGGGTCACGATCTGATCTCCGCCTGTCTGTTACTTGGCCGGAGCAGCAGAGGAAGGCGCGCCCGCCATGCCGCCGAAGTCTACCTTGGGGGCTTCCTTCGCGCCTTCATCGGCCTTGAAATATTCCATCGGCTTGGCGCCATAGACGATCTTAGCGGCCATGATGGAGGGGAAGGTGCGGATCTCGGTGTTATATTCCTGCGCCCTCTCGTTGTAGCGCTGGCGCTCGGTCTGGATACGGTTTTCCGCGCCTTCGATCGCGTCCATCAGCTCGGGGAAGCCTTGCTGGCTCTTGAGTTCGGGATAGGCTTCCACAATGGTGCGTAGCTGACCCATTGCCTGGGTGAGCTGGTTTTGCGCATCGGAGAACTTTTTAAATTCCTCGGGATTCGAAAGATCGTCGGTGGTGATGTTGATCGAGGTAGCCCGCGCGCGGGCCTCGGTCACATTGGTCAGGATCTGGTTTTCGGCCCCGACGGAGCCCTTCACTGTCTCAACCAGGTTGGGGATGAGGTCGGCACGGCGCTGATAGGCGTTCTCGACTTGGCCCCACTGGGCCTTGGCGGCTTCTTCCTTGGTCGGCACGCTGTTGATGCCGCAGGCCGCAAGGCCGAGCGCGGCAACGGCCACGACGGCAAGGCGGGTAATGCGTGCGGTAAGCGAGCTGGTCATGGCGATCGTTCCTCCATGCCGCCAGTTCCTGCGGGCGGCTTGCTGTATTGCCTAGATAGCACGGTGGGTGCCGCGTTCAAGGACAACCCGATAGTCCCGCCTTGTGACAATCGTGCAAAGCTGGCAGGTTAACCATGTGAAACCCAGCTTTGGAGGGATTGGGATGTTCAAGGAATTCAAGGAGTTCATCGCACGAGGCAATGTGATGGACCTGGCGGTTGGTGTAATCATCGGCGCGGCCTTTTCCGCCATCGTCACATCGCTGACCGACAGTGTCATCATGCCGGTGGTGGGCATGATTGTGGGCAAGGTCGATTTTTCCGACCAGTATATCGTGCTGAGCGGCGATGTGGCTGCCGGTACGCCGCTCGCCGCAGCCAAGGCCGCCGGGGCGAATATCCTGGCCTGGGGTGCGTTCATTTCGGCCGTGATCAATTTCTTCATCCTGGCCTTTGTGATTTTCCTGATGGTGCGCACGGTGAACAAGGTTCTGCGCAAGAAGGAAGAAGCTGCTCCGCCGCCGCCTTCCGGCCCGAGCGAGATCGATCTGCTGACCGAGATCAGGGACGCGCTGAAGAAATAAGCGGGGCGGCTGGTTCGCCAGCCACTTCCCATTCAGCAAAGCGCCCCTATATAGGGCCTGCCGGTTTCGGCCGGCTATGGCGATAAATTGCGGTGTGCAATAGGCACAGCGGACCCGGGGGCAGTACCCGGCGGCTCCACCACCTCTTCCGTTGTCGCGGGGGAAATGACGGGGCCGAACCAGGATCGACGTGTGTTGAAAAGCACTGTTTTCGCCCGGGCTGAGTAACCCGTTAAAGGCTCAAAACTCATAAGTGCCAACGACAACGAAGCACTCGCTCTCGCAGCGTAATGTGACGGCCTAACGGCCTGAATTTACAAAGCTAAAGCGCGGTTGGACCCACCGGGCAACAGAAGCGGATTCCGGGGGCTCGGGGGAGCCTAGCAACAGAATCCCCCACCTTATTCCCCACTTCATTCTGAATAGCGAAGCACCCGGATCGGGTGATCAATGCAGCGTAGGTATGGCCACTTCGGCTTCAGTCGCGCGCTGCTGCTTTTCCTTTTCCAGTTTCAGGCAATCGAGCATCTTGCCGCCCGCCATGAAAACCGCACCGGTGCAGGCAAGGAACAGCAGCTTGCCGCCGAAACCCGGATATTGCGTAAGATAGACGCTGCCCCGCTCCACCGCGCCGAGCGCCAAAGCGTAGATTATCAGAAAGGCTTCGACCCTGGTCTTGATCGTGAAAAGCCGCCTGATCTTAGCAAACATCTGTTCCTCGCTTCCTTACCTGTTTGATCAGCAATGATCATGCCAGACGCGGAAAACAGGGCAAGATATTGGTTAACATGGGGTCAATTCGTAAAAACGACCGACAGATTCAGGCCAGTTCGGCAAGGTCCAGCGCTTCCAGCAATCTGAGCCGCGCCCGCACTACATCCTGCTCCAGCGCGGCGGAGCCGAGCGCGGTGGGATCGATTTGCGCAGGCCACCATTTCTCCACCATAGCCGCAATCAGATCGGCAGTGTGGGGAGTGAGCAGGAAGCGGGAATCCACACGATCCGGATCGGCCACCACCCGAAGGCGCAGGCAGGCCGGGCCGCCGCCATTGGCCATGGACTGCTTTACATCCACGGGGATCACTTGGCGGATCGGGCCGTTGCCGGCCAGCATTGTGTCCAGCCATGTGCGCACAGCCGGGCTTTCATGCGCTTCGGTGGGGATCACGAGCGCCATTTCTCCCGTCGGCAGTGTCAGGAGCTGGGCATTGAACAGATAGGTGCGGATCGCTTCCGCCAAGCTGACGGAACTATCGGGAACCACAACGAATTCCGCCTCGGGCAGTTTCTCCCGAATGGCGGCGTAGGTGCCTTCCGGGTCCGCAAAGGCCAGTTCATGGGCGAACAGCACGCGCTCATTCGCCACGGCCACAACGTCATTGTGGAAGGCCCCGGCAGCAATCGCATCGGGGTTCTGTTCGACGAACAGGACATTATCGGGATCGAGGCCGTGGGACCGCGCCACGATCCGGCTGGCCTGTTCATGCTGGCGGGCAGGAAAGGGGCCGCCCCGCCTGCCATAGACGAAGACCTCCAGGCCGCGCTCCCCATGGCTACGGCACATGCGCATGTGATTGGCGGCGCCTTCATCCCCGAAACAGGCAGGCACTATATTGTGAACCGCGAAATAATGCTCATCCGCAAAGGCCAGCCGCAATTGCCGGGCGGTGTCCGGCCATTCCTGGAAGCGGTGCGGCATTGTCACCAGATTGGCGGGGGTCACATGGCAGCGCCCGTCGCGCGTATCGGGTGCGGGCGATATGGTCGCGGCATTGGCCGTCCACATCGAGGAGGCAGACCATGCGGCGGCGATCAGGGCGTGGTCCGTCTGGGCGTCTGCCGCGATCTGGTTGAGAAAACGGTGATTGGGCCGGGGCAGGGGCAGGAAAAATCCCTGGGCCAGCCCCCGCTCCATATTGCCCCGCATCTTGGCGAGGCCTTGGAGCGCAGCTGCCTTTGGATATGAAACCTCCCCGGCATGGGCCGTGGCAGCCAGATTGCCGAGGCTGAGGCCTGCATAATTGTGACTGGGGCCGACCAGCCCGTCAAAATTGATCTCGACGAGCGTCACCGCGCCACGCTCCACACCTCGTCACCGGGCTTCACGTCCAGAATATCCGCCGCGCGGGAATCGATGGAGACGTTGCCATCCTCATCCACGCTGCGCGCGCCATAGCAACAGCGGAAATTGGAGAGGTGGCCGGTGGCGATCAGGGCCTGTTCGCCCTTCTCCACTTCGGTTGCCACCACCTTGCGGCATGTGGAATTGCGCACGCTTTCCACCTTGTCGGTGCGGGCAGTCATGGTCGGCCCGCCGTCAAAAATGTCGACATAGCCCTCAAAATTGAAGCCTTCCGCCTCAAGCATACGCATGGCGGCGCGGCCGGTGGGGTGGGGCACGCCAATGGCATTGCGCGCATCCTCGCTCAGCATAGCGATATAGACGGGATGCTTGGGCATCAGGTCCGCGATGAACTGGTTGCCGTTGATGGCGTTGAAATAATCGGCTTCCTGGAAGCTCATGCCGAAGAAGCGGCCCGCCACACCGTCCCAGAAAGGAGACCCGCCGCGCTCGTCGATAATGCCGCGCAGTTCCGCCAGAATACGGTCTGCAAAGCGTTTGCGGTGCATGGCGATGAAAAGATAGCGGCTACGCGCCAACAACATGCCCAGGCCGCCTGCGCGTTCATTGGGGTGAAGGAACAGCCCGCCCACTTCGCTCGATCCTTCCAGATCGGTGACGAGGCTGAGCAATTCGGCCCGCACCGTGCGGTCCAGTTCCTGCGAATGCTGGGTCAGCGTGGTGAGGCGGTAGGAATAGAAGGGCCACAGCTGGCCCACCTGAGTGAAAAGCTGGCAGGTGCCGCGCACTTCGCGGGTTTCGACATTCTCCAGCACCAGCACGAATACTTCGTCCGCCATTTCGCCATCGGGGCGGGAAAAGGCGGTTTGGGCGCGTTCGAGCTTG
>MKUB01000008.1 GCA_001898545.1 Sphingomonadales bacterium 63-6
CCCCCCAGCTACACCAGCCTAGTCCTCGTGGATAAAAAGCCTATCATTTTGGGGTATAGAGAGACAGTGCGAAGCGATTATATTGTTCCATATAATGCTCATCGATATCGGGCGATATGTTAGGGCAGCCGGTGTCTGGGTACGATACTCCCCAGCTTCCACCCTTGGCAATCGCTGCGCGGGCAGCGGCCGTCAGATGCCACTCTGCGTCATGTAAACCGCTGTATAGCGGCGGGGCGCTTCCCGACGGAGGGCCTCGATATAGAAACACATTTTGTCCCTTGGCAAAACGGCTCCTGGCAAGACTGATATAGTCTGGTTTCCATGCTCGCTTTATCGCTTGGCAATCCTGATATAATTCATATGAGAATCGGCGTGGTAATTCAGTGGCATTCAAACCGTCCTGGTTTTTACAAGCAGCGAGCGAAGTTGCCAAAATAGCCCATGCGGCTATGACGAATTTCCATTCCGCTTCTTTCATTTTGGCCTCTGAATCGTTGCAACTGGAGGTTTGGGGCTTATTCTGACATTGATATTTCACTGTTTCGTTTTGCCATAATATTTTTATATTGTATATATGGGAACATATTTGATTGATATTATAGTATAATTATATGTTCGCTCTACCGCCTAATTCTCGCAAGATTTGCTTTTCATAAAGCATGACATTTTCAATGTTTCATTGATCTAGGTTCTTATTGCAGAAATTTCAATTTAAAAATAAAATATTTAATCGAAAACGGTCATTGCTTTTACCTTGCTTGCGCTCTTTCACGCGTCGCCGGATCAAGCTGTTCGCCATGCCGCCCGGCCATAAACCGCAGAATCCGCCATTTCCAGCGAGGGACGCGACGCCTTGGGTGACATGGGGGCAATGCTCGCGTGCGGCGGGTGCCGTGGCAGATCAGTTGCACCTAAGATCGCTGATCAGCTTCGATTTGAGATGATATCGGAAGGTTACAACCGTGCATCCGCCATCCAAGACGATTGGCATCTCGTCTTCCGGAAGCCATAGCCGTTTTGGTTTTCCACCCAGCGCATAAACTGCCATCACAGTGTCAGGGTCATCTTTGGCCCATGTGTAATGACGACGATAACGCCCGAAGGGCGCGGCTTCCTTAGGTAGAGACACGCTACCCTCTATGGCCTTCATCAGTCCCTCTTCACCGCTCAGAGAATGGGCGCACCCCCCGAGAAGCATCGCGGCAATCAAAAACGTCGCGGGCTTCATTAGCTGTCCCTCAATGTAGATGCAGATATCCGGGGCCAATTATCAGATAGTCAGCCTTCGGAACCTTGGAGCCATCAAAGCCCGAAGGATATGTATCGGCTTCTAATCACCGGAACGCCCCCGTCAGGCCCTCCCAAGTAGGCCGCGAAGGAAGAACGGGCAATACGCGCGCAGACTTGCTGAGCAGCCTTAATATCTGCTGGGCCGAAGTAGATATTGGCCGCATCGTTACCGTGGCGCCCTTTGAGGTGAGTATGTCACATTCCTACGGCATTCCGAGGTATCGGCAATTGGTCTACCGGCGCGTTGAGATCTCTTCCGATAGAAGAGTTTTTCATAACGCACTTTTTAATGCGTTGCTGCATGAGATTGCTGAAGAAGAGCGGCTGATCCTGATAGAGGATATGTCGGAGCTCGATCTCAACCATGAGAACTCGGTCGGGCTGCTGGCTGAGCGCGGACGACCTGCACATCGCCGCCTAGCGAAGGCGGCCTGACCGGGGCAGGAAGCCTGCACCTTCCTGCATATCGTCAATACCGGCCACCCCGGCTCGATGACCACCATCCACGCGGATTCCTTCGTGCGAGCTATCGAGCATCTGGTCCTGCTTGTTCTGCTGTCAGGCGCCGAACTGCGCTGGGAAGACGTGATGCCAGGATGTGGGATACGCTGCTTGGCACGGTTGCCACGACTATTGCGGTCATCGCGGCGGCTATGGTCGGGTTAATGATGCTGACGGGACGTATGAACTGGCGCTACGGGGCGGTGATTAGCCGCGACCGCTCACCAACCTGTGCAGTTCGTTTGACACCACTCGTGAGATCAATCGGCAGGCTGCCATGGTTGCCTAGGGCTCTTTGGTTCTACTGCTTGATAATGCGAGTTATTCGCGTTAGTGGGGCATATGTTTGCCCGACGGGCTTTCGCCCTGTCTCTCTCGGTGGCGTTCCATGGTGTGCTGGCACTCATTTTCGCCTCGCGTGCTTGGAATTCTGCGCCCGCGGGGGAAGGGGTGGGCGAGCCTTCCCTGACTGTCGTCAGCCTTTTTGATTCCCCGGTGGAACCGAGCAAGCCTCAGCCGGAAGCAATGCAGCCTCCTGTCAGGTCCGAAGCAGCTAGTCAGGCTCAGGCTATGACGCAATTTACGCCCCTGCCGGTGAGTGAGGACGCATCGCAGGCCGTGGCTTTTGCGCTGGTGGAGGCGTCCGGGCTAGGACAAGCCCTGGTCAGGGATGCGTCCGCCGTGGCGGCCGGAGTTCCTGCCGCCAATACGCAGCCGACCTCCCAGGTCGTTTTCGCCTCATCCGCCCCTTCAGATGAGGGTAAGGCTGCCAGGGCCGAGGAGGCCTACGGCGCGGAGGTCCATCGCTGGATCGAGCGGCGCAAGTCCTATCCTGCTAATCTGGCTGGTAGGAAGCTTGAAGGTACTGTGACGGTGGAATTTCAAATAGACCGCCACGGCAAGCTCAGCGGGCCGGTGAGGATCGTGACTTCCAGTGGCGAGGGAGCGCTGGATCGGCTGGCTCAGCAGCAGATTCAGGCGGCCACTCCCTTCCCGAGACCTCCCGCGAGTTCGACCTGGAAGCGGCGCACCTTTACTATCCCGATGACCTACCGCTCCCGCGCGTAAACGCCCTATAGCGTTTCCAGGAACGCGACGAGCGCGCGTCGTTCCTCCGCCGTGAGGTTCAGTTCCTTTACCAGCGGGTCGAGCACGGGGCGCGGCGCGGCCGGATCGGTGAGCGATGCCTCGCGTTTTTCGGTCACGCTGCCGGCATTGTAGAGGTTCACGATTCCCGACAGCGTGGGAAACAGGCCATTATGCATATAGGGCCCGGTCTGCCCGATGGCGCGCAGGCTGGGTGTGCGGAATCGGCCGACATCCTCGGCCTTTCCGGTCAGAAGATAACGTCCCAGATCCTCATATTTGCGCCCATAATAGGTAAGGCCGATATTGTGGTAGCGCTGATCGCTGAACAACGGGCCGTTGTGGCAATTGGCGCAGCCGGCCTTGGTGCGGAACAGGTGCAGACCTGCAAGCTCCTCGTCGGTGAAGACGCTGGGCCCTTCCTCCAGCATCCGGTCCCACTTGCTCCTGGGCGGGCGCAGGGTCTTCTGGAATTCGGCGATAGCGCCCACAATCTGCCGCAGCGTGATACGGCCTTCGCCCTGGAGCGCGGCGAATTTCGCACGGTAATCGGGATCGGAGTTGATCCACTCCTCGATCCGGGCGGGTTCTCCGGCCATCTCGATCGGATTAGTCATTGCCGCGATTGCCTGATCTTCCAGACTGACAGCCCGTCCATCCCAGAACAGTTCGTGCATGAAGCCCGCCGTGAAGATCTGCTGGGCGTTGCGGTTGCCGCGCTGACGGTCATGACCGAAAGCAGTGCGCAGCCCGTCCCCCATGCCCAACTCGCGATTGTGGCAGGACGAACAGGCATATTGACCCGAACCGGAAAGGCGCCGTTCGTTGAACAATTCCTCGCCCAATTCTGCTTGCAGCATGTCGCGCCCTTCCAGCTTTGGCCGGACAGGAAGCGGTCCAAACTCTTCGAACACCGCTCCCTGATGCAGCAGAGGACGAGGCCAGTCCTGAGGTTTCCCTCCATAAAGCAGGCGCAATTCGCTTATTGAGGGGGCGGACTCGGGCCCTCCGGCCGTCCCCATTAGCAACAAACCCGCGCCGAACAGGGATGCCAGCCGTACCCATTTTCCATGCTGGGAAGTCACTGTTCTCAGAACCTGTATTTCGCGCCAATCCAAGCCTGACGGCCCAGTTGATACGGCACGGTCGTGCTCGTGTAGTCGCTGGAGGGAATGGTGTTGAACAGATTGGAGATTTCTACCGTCAACGTCAGGCTGCCATAACGAGAGCGGACCACATCGGCTTCGAGATTGAGGTCCACGTCCACACTGTCGGAGTAGTTCACCAATTCATAGACGTCGTAGCGAACGCCCTCGATCGTGTGGTTTACACCCGTATCCTCGATCCGGTCGAAACCGTTGCGGTAATGGACGCTGACATTGCTGCGCAGTCGATCGGACAGCCAGATCGCCGACCAGGTCGCATTTATCAGCAGGGGGGCGGCGTAGTTGGCGTCGCGGTTCATCTCGGCGATTTCGCGTGAGTTGTAGACGCCGCCGTCATAAAGGATCGGCAGTTCTTCCCACAGTTCGTCGTCCACGTCGGCCAGATAATCCGGATTTGTCCGTTTGGTTTTGGAATAGTTGACGCTCAGGCCCAGCGCGTGTTTCCCGAAGCTGCGCTCCCACTCGAACGAAGCGCCGCGATAGGTGCTCGAACCTTCGTTACTCATATTGTAATAGCGCAGAGTCAGGCCACCGGAGACTTCCGTGAGCATGGGGGTTCTGGCGAACAGGTTATTCCCGTCGCGATAGATGCCCTTGAGCCGGGCAACGCCGCCCAGTAGGCGCCCATTGAGGGCAGCGGTCAACTCGTCGGAGTAGGGCGTGTCGAGTCCTGAATTGCGATAGCTGGTGGAGTTGCTGACCGAGGACAATGCCCAGCCTGCGTCCGAATAGAGCAGATTGCCGCCGCCGCTTACCCCGGTACGCTTCCAGATTTCGAGGCTGGGATATTGCTCACGCAATGCGTAGCTGAGCATGCTGGTGCCATAATAGCGATTGGCGCCGACGCTGATTTCGACATCGTTCCAGGGCAGGCGATAGGAGGCAGCAAATCGCGGCGCCAGCACGTGATTGGCCAAGAAGCTCTCATAATCGTAACGCAGCCCGGCGCGCAGGGTCAGCGCGCCCGTTTCCAGGGTTCCTTCCAGCCATGCCCCGGCGGAATCGAGGGAGACGCGCGCATCATAGGCCTTGTTGTAATTATACTGCTCCAGCGCATATTCGCCCGTCGCACAGTCGAGGCTGTCCCCATCGACACAGACGATGTTGGATGCGAGTTTGCCCCGGCTATAGGCCAGCGCATCTTCCGGGCGGGATTTGCGCGCGCTGACATGCTCGTAATCAATCCCGCCACGTAAGGCCAAATCGCCCAGTTCCGTGCCCATCGTGCCCTTGAGGGTGTAGATGCGCTGGGTCTGATCGAGATCGCCGATGCCGCCTGTGGTGCAGGTGCTGTTGGCGCAAAAGGCTCCGTTGGTGGTGGTATTGGGGATGTTGTACTGCACGCTAGGCGCTGTGCGGCTCGTATCGGTATAGGCGTAGGAACCTTGCACTTTCCAGTTGAGCGCGCCGGTATGTTCTACTTCCAGTTTGGAAGTAATGCCGCCGCCTCTGGAATCTACGACTGCATCCACAGCTGCATCGGTGGAAGAAGTGCTGCTATAGGGCGTGTAGGCAAATTGGCCGCGCAGCACGGTGGCATTGTCGATGTCGAAAATGCCCTTCACCAGCACATTGTCGCTGCGGTCGCGGAAACGGCGCTCCGCATTGCCATATTTGGCATTGGCGAAGTGAGTGACGCGGGATTCCGAGTGATTATAGGCAACCAGCAGCGCTGCCCGCTCGCTCAGCGGAAGGTCTACTGTGCCGCCGTAGCGCCATTTTTCGAATTCCGGCGTCTCGGGAAGATCGCTACCTTCGAATTGTTCCAGTGCCGCACGGGAGAGCTTGAAGCTCGTCACTTCATCGCTGGTGTGCGAAGCCTTGGCCGTAATGCCGAAAGTCCGGCTGGGGTCGCGCGATTCGATGGATACCGCACCGCCGGTGAAATTGCCGTATTCGGCCGAAACGTTGGAATCGAAGACGGTGATCTTGCCTACCAACTCCGCGTCGAGCCAGTGCGTCTGCGCGCTGGGGCCCGCTACCTCACTGCCGTTCTGCGGATTGTCATTGGTGACGTCGAGGCGCGAATTGATGTTCACACCGTCGAGCGAGATGTTGTTGGCATAGTAGTGCCCGCCGGAGATCGAGATATTGGCCGGGCGAATATCCTGGATGTTGTCCTGCGATGCGATCCCGTCGTCGCGGTTGAATTGAGCAGTGGGCACGATGCGCAGCAGCTTGTTCACATCACCTGATCCCGGGGTTCGCAATTGGATGTCCTGCCGGTCGATTGTCGTGACGCCTGAATTGACCCCGCTGCCCATTGTGACGGGGGCCGTAACCAGTTCGCCCTCCGCCACGACTTCAGGCAGGCTCTCGGCCGTATTTCCGTCACCCGATTGATCCTGAGCCTGTGCCGTTCCGCCCCCAATGCATGCGGCGGCAATGGCAATCCAAGCTGTATGCATTCGCATCATCTGCGCACTGTTCTGTTGCTGACAGGCGGGTCAATAGCGATCTCGAATTTTAATGCAAATGATTCTCAATATATATTTATGCAACCGATCAACTGTGCCTTTGCCTGTTTGGTTCAGCGTATGTGACCGGCACAAGGCGTACCCTGCGGCAAGACGGTTGCGGGCGGGGCACGGCGTTGCTCTCATTGAACGGCGCCGACGACCTCTCTTCTAAGCGCTTCGCTATCTAAGCTCGCAAGAGCATGATCGCGCGCACGGGGAAGTGCTGTGACCGTCGCCAATCGAAGGAGTTCTGCGGTACATATCTTTTATTTCAACGGCATCGTTGAAGGGTGCGAGTGGGCGGACAGCGAGTTGAACCTGACAGTACCGTTGTACTGCTCTAAGCAAGCTGGGCTGGTGCAAGCCACCATTCGACTCAAGGAGAGGAACGGGCGATGAGTGGCGACGCTCGCACGAACGGTAAGATCACAATCATCGATGTCGCGCGTATGGCCGGTGTTTCGCCCTCTACCGTTTCGCGCGTGATCAATTCACCCGATCTCGTGAATAGCGAGACCCGGAAGAAGGTGAAGAAGGCACTGGACGACACCGGCTTCGTTCCCAACCTGCTTGCTGGCGGTCTTTCTTCCAAACGCAGTCGAACCGTGGCCCTGTTTATTCCCTCGGTCGCTTTCGGTTTGTTCGATACAACTATCCGCGTACTCGTGCAGGAAATGGCGGCGCGTGGTTATCAGGTGTTGATGGGGTTCGGCGGCCGATCAGACGAGGAGTTTAACCGAAGTCTGGTGATGGCCTTGGCCCGGCAGCCCGATGCGATCATCACGATTGGCCTCGCCTATTATCCGGAAACGCGAAAGCGCCTGCTGGATGCCGGTATTCCGATCGTTCAGGCATGGGAACGGCCAAAGAACCCGGTAGAGATGGTGGCTGGATTTTCCCATGAGGAAGTAGGTGAGGCACTGGGCGAACATGCTCTGCGGATGGGCTACAAGCGCATTCACTTGCTGTGGAACGCGGGCGCCAAAGGCTCGCTCATGAGGTTCGGGTTGTCCCGAATTTTGCTGGAAAACGGGATGCCGGAGCCGTCGATTGAGATATTCCCGTTCCCCGGCAACTTCATGCAGGGCAAGAATGCGATGAAGGGAATCGCGCGGCTCGGCGAAGACAAGCGGCCCGATTGTGTGATCTGCGCATCCGACTGGCTGGCCCACGGGGCCATCGTCGGCGGCCTGGGGGCTGGGATGAAGATTCCGGAAGACATTGCCGTAACCGGTTTCGGCGATCTCGATTTTGCCGAGGGCATCGAACCGTCGCTAACCACCATCCGGATCGATGGCGAAAAGATCGCCTGCCAGATCGTGGAACTGCTGATGGAAAGGATGTCCGGCAAACCCGTACGTCAGCCTATTGTGGATCTGGGCTTCGAACTCATCCAGCGTCAGAGCGGGTAGGGCCTTCGCCGGGCGATTTGCACCGCTCTTGCGAAGCAGGCGCTTGCAAGCAGGCTGGCGGCAATGATGCACAGTGCCACGGGCGCAAGCGTGCCGTCATTGATCAGGCTGACCAATGCGCTCACCGATGCCCCGAGGCATAGCTGGACAATGCCCAGTAGGGACGATGCCGTGCCGCTGCTGCGTTTGAGCGGTTGCAGCAGCAGGATGGTCAGCGGTGTCAGCAGGATGCCGACCGCCATATAGCCGAGAGCGAAAAAGATCGACGGATAGACAGGGGCGGCCTGCTGATTGACCGAGGCAACCAGTCCTGCAGCTGCGGCGACCATCAGGGCAAAACCGCCAGCGATCAGTCTGTTTGTGCCCACTGCCTTCATCAGCCGCGGAACGATCTGCGCGCCGCCTACCTGCGCGATGCCGCAGGCAACCATCAGTCCGCTGATGTGCCAGCTGTCGAAGCCATATCGCGCGGCAAGGACGGAGGGCGCGCCGGCGAGAAACGCGAATGATGTGCTCATGACGAGGCCGCTCGAAACGGCCAGGGAGCGGAATTCAGCCATTTTTGCGACCTGCCAATAGCTGGCGAAGGTCTTCATCAATGGTTCCTGGCTTTGTTGGGCTGGCGGGTTGGTTTCCGGCAGAGAAAAGTAAACGAGCAAGGTCAGAATCACGATCATGCCTGCGATCACCCAGAATATAGCGCGCCAATCTGCAACGGTCAGCAACATGCTGCCAAACAGGGGGGCGATTGTCGGCGATACGCTGGATACGAGGGCGACGATGGCCATCAGGCTCGCGGCTTCAGGTCCAGTGTGCAGGTCGCGGACGATAGCCCGCGCGATGGCTATGCCCGCGCATGCGCCCAAGCCCTGGATGAAGCGTGCCAGCGTCAGGATCTCGGCGTCCGGTGATACGGCGCACAGGATCGAGCCAAACAGGAAGATGGCGAGGCCGACATAAAGCGGGGGTTTTCTACCGACTCGGTCGGATAGCGGACCATAAAAGACCTGACCGGCAGCAAGCCCGATGAAGAAGCTGACCATGGTCTGCTGGAGTGCACTCGACTGCACCGCCAGTTCTCGCCCGATGGCGGGGAAGGCAGGCAGATAGAAGTGAATCGCAGAAGGGCCGATCGCCGTTATCAACCCCAGGATAACCGCCATTCTCAAATGACTCGTGTGGATGTCACAAACTCCCGTTCGCGTCGTTTCAGGGGTCGATGCGTATGATAACGATTTCATAAAAGCAAAGGAATTTCGGGAGTCCAGATGGGCTGGAGGTGTGGGCGTGGATAAAGGAGTCTGGATAAAAATAGCTTAAAAACAAATAGATGAAGTAAAATTCCTTGGGAATCTGCACAAAATGCAATGAGCGCGCTTGACGAAAATACAGAAAACGTTTTCAATGCCCATCAGCGGACCGGTAGAGTCCAGTCCATGAACGGGAGAATGACGGATGAAGGTTCCTTTGAACCGGCGCGTGCGCCTCGCTGGCTGCTCGCTTTCGGCAATCATTGCCGCGGTTTCCGCGGCCCCAGCCATCGCCCAGGAAAATCCTTCGGGCGAGAGTGCTGCATCTTCTGAGGCTATCGTGGTGACGGGCTCGCGCATTGCGCGAGACGGTTCCGATGCGCCAACCCCGGTTCGGGTGGCCGACGCTGAAGCGCTGACGCAGTTTTCGCAGGTCAATGTCGCCGATAGCCTGAACCGCCTTCCGTCTTTCCGTCCGGACAAGACGCCGGCCACCTCCCAATTCGATTCCGGCAATGTCGGGGGCAATTACCTCGATCTGCGTGGCTTGGGGGCGAACCGCACGCTGGTGCTGGTCGATGGTCGCCGTTTCGTGCCGAATTCCATCTCGGGCACGGTTGATGTCAATCTTGTGCCTAGCCTGCTGATCGACCGTGCGGAAATCGTTACTGGCGGCGCATCCGCGGCATATGGGTCGGATGCGGTCTCCGGCGTGGTCAATCTGCTTCTCGACAAGGATTTCGAAGGGTTGCGCGGCCAGGCGCAATATGGCCAGGCCGAACTTGGCGACATGCAGGAATATGTGGCCGCTCTCGCCTATGGCGGCAGCTTTGGCGGCGGGGCAGGCCACTTCATCGTCGGTGCGGAATATGTCGACAATGAAGGTTCGGGTGATCAGCTTTCCCGCGGTTGGGGCGCGAACGACGGTTCGGAGATTTCCGTCGTCCTCAGCGACAGCACCCGCATTCTCTCCAATCCTACTCCCGGGGTCGGCGGGGTGCCGGCCAATATCATTTCGGCTGGCGCGCGTGTGAGCTTCGGGGCGCCTGGCGGGCTTATTACTTCTGGTCCGCTGGCGGGAATCCAGTTTGCGCCGGACGGTTCGCCCTATCCCTTCGAATATGGCGACTACCGGACGTCCTTGTTCATGCTCGGTGGTTCGGGCCCGACCAACTGGTACGCGGTGCCCTATATCAAGCAAGTCGCCGCAACCAAGCATCTGAGCACTTTTGCCCATCTCGATTACGAGTTCGGCAATGGGGTCGAATTCTTTGCGGAAGGCTCCTACGCCTGGTCGCAGGGGTTCAACTACATCGTCGAGCCGATGGATTTCGGATCGAACACGATCAAGCGTGACAATCCCTATATCCCGCAAGCCATTCAGGATGAGATGGACGAGCAGAACGTCACGTCGTTCCAGATGGGGCGCGTGGGCAACGATTTCGGGCCAGGCAGGTACAAGAGCACCAATGAAGTCTATCGGATCGCAGCGGGGCTGAGCGGCGAGATCTCGTCGAACTGGAACTGGGATATCTATTACCAGTACGGGCGGACCGATTACCGGTTCGACGGCGAAAATCTCAAGAATACTGCCAATTACGCGCGTGCCGTTGATGCCGTGCGTGCGGATAATGGTAGCATTGTCTGCCGGGTGGCCCTCACCGATCCGAGCAGCCCCTGCCGACCGCTCAATTTGTTCGGGGAGAACAATTGGTCCAAGGATGCCTATGCCTATGCATTCGGCGAATCCTTCTCGACACTGAATTACCAGCAGCATGTTGCGGCGGCCAATGTGCAGGGCGATCTGTTCGATCTGCCTGCTGGCCCGGTTTCGGCTGCGTTCGGTGTGGAATATCGCTCTGAAAGCGCAAGCGGGCAGAGCGATCCGGTTTCCAAGGTCAATGGCTTCTTTGTCGGCAACCAACCGGCCTACAATGGAAAGCTCGGCACTATCGACGTGATCGAAGGCTATGCCGAAACCATCGTGCCTCTGCTGGCTGACCGCCCGATGGCCGAAAAACTCGAGCTTAACGGTGCGGTGCGCTTCACGCATTACAATCCTGCCGGCTCGGTCGTTACCTGGAAGGCGGGGCTGATTTACGAACCGGTCGATTGGCTGCGTTTCCGGGCCTCGCGCTCACGCGATATTCGCGCGCCCAATATCGGAGATTTGTTCAGCCCACTGGTGGCGACCTTCCGCGGCATCGTGAACCCAAATACCTTGCAGCAGTCGCTGGTTCCGGCTCGCACGGGCGGCAATCCGAATTTGCTCCCCGAAAAGGCGGATACCACCACGATCGGCGCCGTTATCGCACCTACTGGCCCCCTGTCCGGCCTGCGTTTCTCGGTGGATCTTTACGAGATCAAATTGAACGGAGCGATCGGTTCCATCGGTGCCCAGACGCTGGTCGATCGTTGCTTTTCAGGCGCGACGGAGTTCTGCAGCGCCGTGGACATCGATAACCAGGGCGAGATCACGCAGGTGCGTGAAATTCCCTTCAACCTCAATCAGTATATCGCGCGGGGTATCGACTTCGAGCTTGGCTACAGCGGTTCGATCGGTTCCGTCGGGATCGATTTCCGGTCGCTTGCCACTTACACCAAGGATCTGATCACGGTCGATTCCCGCGGTTCCATCGACCGGGCAGGCCAGTCCGGCAGGCCGATCTCGGGTGTGTCGGGGGTTCCCCACTGGATCATCTACAACACCGTCAGCGCCGATTTCGACAAGCTGCGTGTGGCAATGGCTCACAGGTGGATCGCACCTAGCAAATATGACGCGACGCTGATCGGTCCTGACGATCCGGCCTATAATCCGTCACTGCCGAACAGCATCAATGACAATACGGTTGATGGGCGGCATTATTTCGACCTTACCCTGAACTACAAGCTCGATCTGGGCGGCAGTTCCGAAGTCGATGTCTACGCGACGGTGAGCAATCTGCTCGACACGGATCCCCCGGTTGCTCCGTCCAATTCGGGCGCTACCAACAATGCCTATTTCGACGTTGTGGGCAGGGCCTATCGCGTCGGCACGCGGTTCTCGTTCTGAGCTGGCCGATGGAAGCGGACAATCATCCCGTGTCTCGCCGCGAGTTCGAGGACTTGCGGCGAGAGCTTGACCGGCAGCAATCGATCGAGGCGATCCGCAGGCTCCATTATGCCTATGGCTATTACATGGACCGCCTTCTTTTCGATGAAGTGGTGGCCCTGTTCGAAGATGATTGCTCGATCCATTTTCAGGGCGGGGTCTATCTCGGCAAGTCGGGTGCCCGGCGGCTTTACGGTGGCAGGCTGGGGCAGTTTGCACAGCGTAAGGGTCTGCTGGTCGATCACCTCATGTTGCAGGGGGTGATCGATATTGGGCCGGGTGGGAGCACCGCCGATGCGCGGTTCCGGTGCCTGGTTCAGGGCGGCGTGCATGAAACAGTCGCTGCGGCAGAGGGCCGCCGCAATCAATATTGGCACTCAGGGCTTTACGAGAATTCCTACAGCCGGGCCAGCGGGGTCTGGAGAATCCAGACCTTCCGTTACACCACTGTGTGGGAAGCGGATTACGACCTTGGTTGGGGCAAGGCCGATCCCGAAGGCAACCGCGCGAAGCCCGCGGATACCTGTTTCTCCGAAGATCCGTACGGGCCGGATCGGCTTGAAGCCATGCCGGCGCTCTTTCCCGATAACGAGACCGTGCCCTTCCATTATCCAAATCCCGTGACCGGCCAGCGCTGGTCAGCGACTGCCACGGAAGGCTGAATATGGACGCGGTTGCATCATCTTCTCGCAGGCCGGCGATAGCAATGCCGCCTCCCGATACCTTTGCCTCGGCTACGGCGCGGCGCTGGTTCCTCGGCGTGCTCTTCCTCGTGTCGATGCTCAATTACACCGATCGGGTCATCTTCTTCATGATGGTGGACGATATCAAGGTGGACCTTGGCCTGTCGGACTTCGAAATCGGCCTTGCCGGAGGCATTTCCTTCGCGCTCTTCCAGACCTTGCTGGGCTTGCCTCTGGCCCGCCTGGCCGAGCGCCGCAGCCGCACGACGATCATTGCTGTCTGCACCGGCTTCTGGTCGCTGATGACGGCGGCCTGCGGACTGGCGACCAATTTCGCCCAGTTGATGATCGGCCGCATGGGTGTGGGCATAGGCGAAGCGGCCTTCCTGCCCGCGGCATCGTCATTGCTGGGCGATGCCTTCCGTGCCGACCGCCGCGGTGGCGCAATGTCGATCCTGCAACTCGGCAGCCCGGTGTCAGCTATTTTCGCGGCGTTGCTCACCGTATTCGTCGCAGGAACCTTCGGTTGGCGGGTTGCCTTCTTCGTTGCGGGCCTGCCGGGGCTGCTTGTCATGATCCTGGTGTGGAGATTGCGCGAGCCGGAGCGTGGCAAGGCAGACGGCGTAGTCGAGGAAGCGGTGCCGTCGCTGCTGGACGTGCTGCTGGCGCTCTTGCGGCGGCGCAGCTTCCTGTTCGTTGCGCTGGCCGCCTTGCTTGTGACCATGGGGATGCACGGCATCAGCAATTTTCTGGCTGCCTATTACGGCAGGACGTTCGGCCTTTCGACCGGACAGGCGGCGATGATGTATGGGTTCATAAACGCCTTCGCGCTTGGTTGCTCCATGATGATCGCGGGTTTCGGTATGGACTGGGCGGGGCGGCTGGATCGCCGCTGGCATGCCTGGATTCCGGCTGCTGGCGTCCTGCTTTCCGCGATATTCTACGCAATCGCCTTTAGCCGGGATTCCATGGTCAGCACCGGCTTCTTCGTGATGCTGGGCGGGCTGACGCAGTTCTTCTTCTACGTGCCCACGCTCACCATGGTCCAGAATATGGTTGGGCCGCGCATGCGGGCTTCGGCCATCGCGATCATTTCCGTGATCACGGGCCTGATTGGGGGAGGGGCCGGGCCAGCATTGACCGGGGTGTTGAGCGATCGCTTCGCAGTTGCCGCCTTCGATCATGCGCGCGGCGCGTTTCATGCGGTTTGCCCGAACGGCGTGGCGGCGGAAGGCAGTTCTCCCGCACTTGTGGAAGCCTGTACCCGTGCGGCCGCGAGTGGATTGCAGGGCGCTTTCCTGGTGCTCTGCGGGTTGTTTGCGTTGAGCGCGGTGTTCTATTTCCTGGCTGCGGGCTTTGTCGAACGCGATGCCTTCAGCGCTGAAAGGGGCAATGGCGCATGATCGCACGCGAAACCCTTATCGCTGCCTATGATGCCTATCTGCGGGCTCTGGCTGAAGGACGGCCCGAAAGCCTGCCTTTGGATGAAGGCGTACGCTTCACCGAATGCGGCCAGGCGATGCCCCTCGGCAGTGGGCTGTGGGGCACGGTCGAGCAGGTTGGATCGTGCTATGCCCAATTTGCCGACGTCCGGCTTGGCCAGGTGGCAGGATATTGCGCGGTTCGGGAAGGTGGCGATCTGGCCGTGCTGATGGTGCGCCTCGCCCTGTCAGAAGCCGGGAGGATCACTGAGATTGAGACGGTGGTCTGCCGCCGGCGGAATGTGCTTTTCCGGCCCGAGGCAATGTTCGCTCCATCGCCCATATTGCGCAAGCCGGACCGCCTCGCTGACAGGGAATTTCTCGCCAGAGTGCCGCATCTCTATTTCGATGCGATCATAGCCGACGATGCCGCGATGCTTCCCATCCATGACGATTGCGTCCGCATAGAATGCGGGGAGGCGGTGACATGCCAGCCAGAGGATGGCATGCGCAAGGCAGCCCGCGGCTTCGACCTCTATTCCATGGGGGTCGCCGAACAGATCGATTGCCAGTTCTTCTGTTACTGCACTGCGATCGAGGAGCGCCGTGTCTATGTGGATGAGGAACAGGGGATCGCCTTCGCGATGGCCCGGTTCGACTTCCCAGGTACGGTTCGTTCATGGCGCTTCAGGCGTGGGGAAGAACGTTCGACCGAACCGCACCAGCGCGTGCCGCGCTCGATCCTGATCATGGAGGCATTTCAGGTCGACCATGGCCGGATCAGCGCCATTGAAACCATCTTCGAAAATTGCCCCTTTCTGATGCCCACCGGGTGGTGAGCAGCAGGACAAATCACTGCCTCAGGATATTATCGTGACCTCATTTTCGACTGCCAACGCGACTAATCCGGAAATGGAACCGCTGTTCGCTCCCTTCAAGATCAAGGGGCTGGAATTGCCAAATCGCGTGGTCATGTCACCCATGTCCCGTTACGTTTCGCCAGGCGGTATCCCTCCGGCAGATTTCGCCGCCTATCACAGGCGCCGCGCGGAAGGCGGCGTGGGGCTGGTCATGACCGGCGCAACAGGCATTGCGCGCCCGGCCTCCAACAATGATCCGAACCTTGCCGTTTTCCATTCGGAAGCTCTCCCTGTCTGGCAGGACGTGGTCGATAGCGTACATGCGGCTTCCGGCAAGATTGGCCTGCAATTATGGCACGCCGGATCGGTTTGGAACCGCGATACGGATTTCCGCCCCGGCCCGATAGAAAGCCCGTCCGGCATCAACGATCCCTGGCTTCCGGCAAGCCAGGGCATGAGCGAGAATGATATCGCAGACACGATTGCGGCATTCGCCACAGCCGCCGGAACGGCAAAGGCAATGGGCTTCGACGCGATTGAGATTCACGGCGCTCACGGCTTCCTGATCGATCAGTTCTTCTGGAAGGAGACCAATCGCCGCAACGACAAGTGGGGCGGCGAAACCCTGGCGGAACGTGCCCGCTTCGGCATCGAGGTGATGCGGGCCATACGCCGCGCGGTCGGGCCGAAATTTCCTCTTTTCATGCGCATTTCGCAGTGGAAGGCGCAGGATTACTCGGCGCGGCCAATCGAAACACCGGCGGAACTGGAAATGTGGCTGGGGCCCCTCGCAGACGCGGGCGTGGACCTGTTTCATTGCTCCCAACGCCGTTTCTGGGAGCCGGAGTTCGAGTTTTCCGAAATGAACCTGGCCGGCTGGGCCAAGAAGCTGACCGGGCGAGCGTCGATGACCGTGGGGTCGGTCGGTCTGACCGGCGACTTCTTCCATCGAGGGCAATTGCGCCACGCGGCGCTCGACGATCTGATCCGCAGGCTGGAAGCCGGGGAATTCGATCTTGTTGCAGTCGGTCGTGCGCTGCTGGCAGATGCCGCGTGGGCGGAGAAGATCAGGGAAGGGCGTGAGGCGGAACTCAAGCCCTTTGGCCGTGAAGTCCAGGAAACCCTGCGGTGACGACGCGGTGAGAACCGCTGTGCCGCTGGAAAGTGAGATCCAAGGAGGAATTGAGGTAATGGAACCTGTGCTGCCAAAGGGATTGAGCAAGGCTGCGCTCGATAGCGCGATTGCGGCATTCGGGCGGGTCGTCGGCGATGAATGGCTATTCGCGACCGAGAACGACCGGCTGACCTATACCGATCCCTATGCCTTCGGCAGTGGCGAGAAATTCGCCCCTTCGGCCGCGATAGCCCCCGCGAACAAGGAGGAAGTGCAGGCTATCGTCAGGCTGGCCAATGAACATCGCGTTCCGTTGTGGCCTGTCTCGCGCGGCAAGAATTTCGGCTATGGCACGGCATCTCCGGCGATTGCAGGCAGCATCGTTGTCGACATGACGCGCATGAACCGGATCATCGATGTCGATCCGAAACAGGCCTATGCCGTGATCGAACCGGGGGTCGGTTTCTTCGACCTTTTCAATTATCTGGAAGAAAACGGCATCCCCCTGTGGATGTCGGTGCCGGGTAATTCCTGGGGCAGCATTATCGGCAATGCGCTGGAGCGCGGCCTTGGCTACACGTCCTATGGCAATCATTACGAGCAGCTTTGCGGGCTGGAGGTCATCATGCCTGACGGCGTGATGATGCGGACAGGGCTGGGCGCGATGGCGGGGAACAAGGCCGCGCATTGCTACAAGTTCGGGTTCGGTCCTTCCTGGGACCAGCTGTTCTTCCAGTCGAACTTCGGGATCGTCACTCAGGCAGGGGTGTGGCTGCAGCCCGAGCCGCAGATGTCGGCCAAGACGCGAATCCGCCTTCCGAAGTTCGAGGATATCGGCTGGACCATCGACAAGCTGGCGGAACTGCGCCGCCTCAATGTGATCGAGCACAATTTCGTTTTCGGCAATTATCTCCACGATGCAGCAGTGCTGACCCGCCGCGAGGATTGGTACCAAGGCAAGGGGGCCCTGCCTGATGCGGTCGCGCAGAAGATCATCGACAAATATGATTGCGGTTGGTGGAGCTTCGGGCTGAACACGACCGGGCATGAGGGCAAGGTCCGCGCACATATGGACGCTATCGCCGCTGCCATGGGGCCGGGTATCGAACATGAAATCGAGTGGGAGACCTGGGAAAAGGGGCAGCCGATAGCCAGTTCCGCTCGCGGTGTTCCAAGCGTGCTGGCTCTGCACATCGTCAATTGGCATGGCGGCAGAGGGGGGCACATGGGCTTTTCCCCCGTCATGCCTCCCGATGGGGCGCTGGCACTGGCGCAGGCCAGGGAGATGAAGGGCCGCTTCGACGAATTCGGTCTGGATTACTACACCTCGTTCTCGATGGGCCAACGGCACATCAACAACATCAACCTGATCATTTACGACCGTGACGACGAAGACATGGTCAGCCGTGCGCGTGGCCTGTTCGACGCCCTGATCAAGGACAGCAAGGCGAACGGCTATGCCGAATACCGCACGCATATCGAATATATGCAGCAGATCGCGGACACGTTCGATTACAACGATTCCGCCCTTGCCCGGTTGAACAACCAGATAAAGCAGGCGCTCGATCCCAATGGCATCATTGCCCCCGGCAAGAGCGGAATCGGCAGCAATTTCAGCTATGGGAGGACGGCATGAGCCGCTACGTCCGCGCGGTCGCGCTAGGGATTGTCGCTATGGCAGGCATGGCGCTGGCCAGTTCAGCTTGGTCGGAAACCAGTCGGGTGCCGGCCGAGAACGGCGCGAAGAAGGCAGCCAAGCCGGAAGTGACCTATTTGCAGCATTGCGGCATGTGTCACCTGCCGGGCGGCACGGGCACGCGTATGCTGCGCTTGCGGCTGGGCGAAGAGGGCTCGCTGCTGGCGGAGAGGAACGATCTACCCGGTGAGTATGTCGAATATGTCGTGCGCCACGGCATCAATTCCATGCCGCCCATCACACGTGCGGATGTAACGGACAAGGAATTGGCGGAGATCGTCGCCTATCTGACGCGGCAGCAGGAGAGGGGGCAATGATTGGCCGGCGTGATTTCCTCAAGACGGGATTCATCGTCGGAGCCAGCGCGATAGCAGTCCCGGGTTTGGCCGCGTCGCGAGAAGAAGTGCTGAATTTGCACTTGTTGGTCGATGCGCGGCTTCAGGGGGCGGTCGAGTGGCTGCGTAACTCGAAGGTGGTGGCTGCTGACGCAAGTTCCACCCTGCGCGTTTTTCAGGGTGGGACTGATCTGGCTATGGCGCAATCCCTTATACGGGACGCGGGATCATTGCCGCTCGTAGGAGTAACGACATTTTCAGATCGGTTGATCTTTGAAGGGCTTGTCCGTCAGATGAACCGCCCATTCCATCTCGTGAGCGATGAGAGATCTGCCAGCGGACAGCTCGCGGCGGACCATTGGGCGCGCCTCGAACGAGACATGCTCCGTTCCCGTAAAGAGACGCGCCTGCCGGTGGAATGGAACGCGATCGTGATGAAGCTTGCGCAAACACGTGGAGCGAGCATCTGGCTAAGTGGTGCTGTCAGACCAAACGCACCTGATTGAAAAAAGGGCCGGACTCTACTCAAATCTGGAGGAATACGCGGGGCTCGGACCACCTTGGCGCGCCTTGTCAAAAAGTTGGGAGGCCAAGCCCAAATACGATCCGGCGAGCAACAGATAGACTCCAACCAGCTGCGATATCCGGGCCGCGTTTGGCGATTCGCATTTCCGCCTGCTGGTGAAGGAGTATGGACAATGGCGAGTAGTGCAGAAGCTGTTGCCCTCAAGGAACCGGTAACAACCGCCGTTGCAGCCGATGGTCCGCTTCGCCTTTTCGACGTCCGCACAGGGGTTCTTATTGCCAGCACTCTGGGGACAGGTGTGAGCCTGTCTCAGGCATTCCTTTCCGTCTTCGGTGTTGTAATGGTGCCAATAGCGGAAGAATTTGGCTGGTCACGCTCGCTTGTTGCCGGTGCGATGACGCTGACGATCATGAAATCGCTGGCGCTGGCCTTCGTGATTGGCTGGTTGATTGATCGTTATGGGCCGCGCCGAGTGCTATGCGTGGCAATGGGGCTTTACGCCCTGTCCATCCTGGCATTCGGGATGGTGCCTCCGTCGGTCCCGCTATTCTATATCGGTTTCGGGATCACCTGTGCACTTGGCGCGGCGCTGACGGCTACGACCTTCGGGAAGGCCCTGGCCGGCTGGTTCGATGGCAGGCGCGGCACGGCCATGGGGCTCACCGCCGGTATTGGTACTGGTCTGGGATCAATTGGCTTCCCTGTGATGGCAGGGGTACTTCTGACGGAATTCGGCTGGCGTGCGGCCTTCTATGGTTCTGCGGCGGTGGTTGGGCTGATTGCCTTCCCGATCGTGGTGCTTCTCTTCCGCTCTCCGCCCGACCCCGAAAAGACATTACCCTCCCGCGCCACAGTGGCAGGCAGCGAAGCGGACTTCTCGCTGATGGAGGCCATGCGCACGCGTCAGTTCTGGCTTCTGGCCGCCAGCATAGGCCTGTGCGCCGGTTGCATGACGGCCATGTTCACGCAGGCCGTTCCGGTCGTGCAGGAACAGGGATTTACCCTTGCGCAGGCCGTGGCTGTCGTCACTGTGCTGGCCGGTGTCTGCTCCGCCTGGCAACCGATCATGGGCTATCTGCTGGACCGGTTTGGACAGCCTTTCATCGTGATCCCCTTCTATTTCCTTGGTACGCTTGGCCTCTGGCTGATCCACCACAGCAGTTCCATGACTGTCATGTTGCTGGCCGGCGGCATGATGGGGCTCAGCCTGGGTGCGGAATACAGCGCCTTGCCTTTGCTGCTCTCACGCTATTTCGGTATTCGCTATTTCGGCACTATCGCCAGCGTGGTCTATGCCGGTGTTGCCGTTCTCATCGGTTTGGTGCCAGCGGGCATGAACGCGCTGTTCGACCGGATGGGCAATTACCATTGGGCGCTTTATGCGATGGAGGCGGCAATGCTGGTCGCCACTATGCTGATGATGTTACTGCCGAAGCGGATGGACCTCCTGCCCAAATCGTCGAGCAGGTCAGGGGCCGTAGGTCAGAACTAGGAACTGGCCTGGAGTGCGGCCAGCGCAAGGAACGCATCGACCGCAGCGTCTTCTTCCCGTCGGTGCATCAGCAACATGCGCCAGCGCATTTCCGTGCCTTGCAACGGCACGGTACGCAGGGCGGCCTGGCCCGGTTTCACATTGCTTTCAGGGACCAACGCAACGCCAAGCCCCCGCTCTACCAGGGCGAGCTGCGTTGCGAGATCGCTTACCTCGAAGCGGGTGGCTCGGGTGCCGATCCCTTCCCAATACCGGTCGATCAGGGAACGCGTCCCCCACCCGGGCTGAAAGTCGACAAAGTTTTCCTCTGCCAGATCCGACAGAGCAACGACGTCGCGATCCGCAAGCGGATGCGTGACCGCACAGGCCAGCACCATCGGGACATCCACTACAACCCGACGCTCAAGCCGGGAAGGGACATCCATGAAGGGAACAAAGGCAAGATCCAGTTCGCCTGACAACACCAACCCCGCCAGGTCCAGCCGGTTTCCCTGCCTCAAACGCAATTCGATGCCGGGGTGGATGGCGTGGAAATCGGACAGAAGCGCGGGCAGGTCGATAAGGGTGGGCAGGCTCTGAACCGTGCCGATCATCAGGCTGCCGGTGCTCATGTCCCGAACGGAAGCAACGGACCGCTCAGCCTCCCGCATGGCAGCCAAAGCCAGCAGTGCTTTTTCCAGCAGTACCTCTCCGGCCGATGTCAGGCGAATCTTGCGCGTCGTGCGGTGGAACAGGCGCACATCCAGTTCTTGTTCCAGCGAAGAGACACTGGCTGAAAGGGCCGACTGCACGATGTTCAGGCGCACCGCCGCGCGGGAGAAATGCATTTCCTGCGCGACCGCGACAAAGTGTTGCAGTTGCCTGATGTCCACGCCCTGTTTATCTCCGCTGTCGATAGGTTTTATCTTTTAAAACTGTTGGAAAGATAAATCGAGGGCCATCACCATGGCTGGATGCAAATCAAGCTTCCAACCCTCGCAACCAAGCCTTTCGGACAGACCGGCATGGACATCACTCGTGTCGGTTTCGGCGCGTGGGCCATCGGTGGGCCGGACTGGCTGAACGGCTGGGGACCGCAGGACGATGACGAATCCATCGCCGCAATCCGCCACGCTGTCTCGCGAGGCATCAACTGGATCGATACGGCTGCCATCTACGGGCTTGGCCATTCAGAAGAGATCGTCGGTCGCGCTCTTGCCGATATCCCGAAAGCCGAGCGGCCTTATGTTTTTACCAAATGCGGACAGGTCTGGGACCCGAATGATCGGCAGAGCAAAATCCGCGTCGGCAAAGCAGCCAGTATCAAGGCGGAGTGCGAGGCATCGCTGCGCCGCCTGAATGTCGAGACGATCGATCTCCTCCAGATGCACTGGCCGGCCGAAGACGGCACCCTGCTGGAGGAATATTGGGGGGCCCTGCTGGAATTGCGGACAGAGGGGAAGGCGCGCTTTGTCGGGCTTTCGAACCATAATGCGGACCAACTCGCGCAGGCGGAGGCCATGGGCCATGTCGACACATTCCAGCCGGGCCTTTCCGCCATCAACCGCCGTGCGGCGGAGAAGGAATTGCCCTGGTGCGCGGCGCACGGCACTGGCGTGATCTGTTATAGCCCCATGCAATCGGGCCTGCTGACCGGACGCATGACGGCAGAACGGGTTGCGGCCATGTCGGCGAGCGATTGGCGATCCCGGCACACGGACTTCACCACGGACCTGGCCGCAAATCTAAAGCTGGTAGAGGCAATGGCCCCGGTGGCGGAGCGGCATAACACGAGCATAGCCTCTGTTGCCATTGCCTGGGTCCTGGCCTGGAACGCCGTGACCGCCGCCATCGTCGGCGCGCGCGATCCGGAGCAGGTCGATGGCTGGCTGGATGCGGCAAATCTGGAGCTTACGCCGGACGACCTCGACGCGATCGGGGCCGCCATCCTCTCCGCCCGCGTGGGCAGTGGCCCGGCCTATCCGGCCTGAGGCCGGCTTCAACGGAGCGCAAGCCATGCAAGTAGACGCGACACTCGCCCCCATTCCTTCCCCCATCGCATGGAGGGGCGATGAGCTGGAGAATAGCCGCGAATGGATATACCTCCTCAACCCGGACGAGATTGCCGAACTGGAAGAGGTCGCTACCCGTTTTCTGGAGGATGATCCTGACCTGCGCACCGTAACGGCGGCTGACTATCCCTTGCCAATGTGCGTGAGAGGTCTTGCCCAATGGGGCCGGGATATGGATCGTGGGCGTGGTTTCGTGCTTGTCCGCGGCCTTCGAACATATCTCTATTCCGATGCGCTGAGCGCGGCGATTTTCTTTGTTATCGGCCTTCATCTCGGTCAGCCGATGCGGCAGAACGAAGTGGGCGACATGATCCAGCATGTGATCGCCACGTCCGACATGACCTATGACAATCCCAAGGCCAGCAGCCTGCGCATTCGCGATGCGCTGACCTATCATTCGGACAGTTCCGATGTCGTCTCGCTGATGTGCCTTCGTCCCGCCAAGTCCGGCGGCGCCTCCAGCCTGGTGAGCGCGGCCACCTTGTATAACGAGGTTTTGAAGCGCAGGCCCGATCTAGCCCCGCTGCTGTTCGAATCCTGGCATAACGACTGGCGCAAGCAGGACCGGGACGCTCCTGCCAACACCTATGAAACACCGATGATGAGTTATGTCGACGGGGTCTTTTCCGCCTATATCGGCGTGCCCATTATCCGTTCGGCCCAATCCTATCCCGAAGTTCCTCGGCTGACCCGGGCGCAAGTGGAACTGCTCGACCTGCTTGACGCCATCTGCCTGGAACCCGGCGTTGCCCTGCACATGGATTTTCGGCCGGGCGATATGCAATGGCTCCTTAACTACTCGGCGCTCCACACCCGCACGGCCTTTGAAGACTGGCCGGAAGATCAGCGCAAGCGCCACCTGATCCGCCTTTGGCTGAAACGCGATGAGCCGCGACCGATGGTTCCCAATTTTGGCCGTCACGTCGTCCGTGGTCGTCAGGACGCGCGTGGAGACGAAGTTCCGCCAGAAAAGCAGAAGTTCCGGATCGGGCAGGCCTCCATCCCGCGGCTGGACTGGGGTAACGGGTGAACCGCCATTGACTTATCTCGCTGGAGAGCGGGCCAAATGCTCCCTCCCGCGCAGGAAGCATTCGCCCCGGATGGCGATGCCTGGTTCGAGGATTTTAAGTGACCAAAATTGCAGCAAATCTATCGCTCATGTTCAACGAGGTGGAATTCCTCGATCGTTTTGGAGCGGCCGCCGGGGCGGGCTTCCGTGCGGTGGAGTTCATGTTCCCCTATGCCTATCCGGCGATGAATATTGCCCGGGCTGCGCGGGCGGCAGGAGTGGAAATTGTTCTGTTCAACACCCCTGCGGGGGATTGGGAGAATGGCGATCGCGGCATTGCTGCACATCCTGATCGCGAGGCCGAATGCCGTGAAGGGGTCATGACGGCGCTGGACTATGCCAAGGCCCTGGATTGCAAAAGCCTGCATTTAATGGCGGGCAAGGTGCCCGACACCGACCTCGCAGCGGCCCGTGAATGCCTTATTGGCAACGCCCGCTATGCGGCAGATCTTGCCGCTGCACAGGGTATCGACATCCTGCTGGAGCCGATCAACACACGCGTCGATATTCCTGGCTATTTCTACGACACAACCTCTGCCGTCATGGAGATTATCGGCGAGATCGACCGTCCTAATGTGAAGCTGCAATATGATGCCTATCACATGCAGATCATGGAAGGCGATCTGGCGCGAACCATAGAGCGGCTGCTTCCCAGTATCGGGCACATCCAGATCGCCGACAATCCGGGCCGAAACGAGCCCGGCACGGGCGAAATCGCTTTTGACTGGCTGCTGCAGCAGATCGATGCGCTTGGCTACGCAGGTGCCATCGGCTGCGAATACCGGCCGATGGGAGACACAGTGGAAGGGCTCGGTTGGGCTACCCGCTATCTCTGACAGAAGGGAATGAGTAAAATGGATATCGGCTTCATCGGCCTTGGCATCATGGGGGCGCCCATGGCCGGGCATCTCCAGGCGGCCGGGCACCGTATCTTCACCAAGACTAACCGCAACCCCGTGCCGGAGGCTCTGGCTAAAGCTGGCGCGACTGCCTGCGCCAGTGCGGCCGAAGTCGCGGCCAACAGCGACGTTGTCATCACCATGTTGCCCGATACCCCGGATGTCGAAGCGGTGCTGTTTGGACCGCAAGGCTTGGCCGAAGGGCTGAAACCGGGCGCCATTGTTATCGACATGAGTTCCATCGATCCCATTGCAACACAGCGCTTTGCCGCGCGGATAAAGGCACTTGGCTGTGATTATGTCGATGCGCCCGTGTCCGGAGGCGAAGTCGGCGCAAAGGCGGCCAGCGTGACGATCATGGTCGGCGCAGATGCTGAAGTGTTTGACCGGGTAAAACCCCTGTTCGACCTGATGGGTCAGAACATCACCTTGATTGGCGAAAACGGGGCCGGGCAGATCGCGAAGGTCGCCAACCAGATTATCGTGGCGCTGAATATCGAAGCGGTTGCCGAGGCATTGGTCTTCGCGTCAAAGGCCGGCGCTGACCCGGAGCGGGTCCGGCAGGCGCTTATGGGCGGCTTTGCGTCCAGCCGAATCCTTGAGGTGCATGGTGAGCGTATGGTCAAGCGTCGCTTCGATCCCGGTTTCCGCATCGAACTCCACCAGAAAGACCTGGGGCTTGCCTTGGCCAGTGCGCGGTCGCTGGGCTTGGCGCTTCCTCATACGGCGAGCGCGCAGCAGCTCTTTTCGGGATGTGTCGCGGCTGGCGAGGGCGGGAACGATCATTCCGGCATGGTGCGCGCGCTGGAACGGCTCGCCGCCCACGAATTGGGCTAAGGCTTTCGCGCGTGGCCCAGCCGTCGTGATGGTTTCAACCGGGCCGTGGCGCTTCAGCGTCTTCTTGATGACCGCAGAGCTGCGTCCTTGTCGCGGGTGAACATCGACCGAACCTGTTCCACCAGAGCCGCAGAGTTTCGTGGCAAATGTCGATCCCGCGTTCGAACAGAAGGCCTTCGACATTTCGCAAGCTCAGGGAAACCGCACATACATCAGGACCACGAGGCGGATCACCTCGGGCGATGAGTTGAAGCGTTTGAACGAACCATCGGGCTTGTGGGGGCGTGGCACCAGACGGCCGTACTCTGCAGGCCTTACTAACTGGTGCTGTTAGCCTGACACCACCCTGAGAAGCTCTCATTATTGAGACAAATCAAGATTTCATGTGGCGGAGAGGGTGGGATTCGAACCCACGGTACGGTTGCCCGTACACCGCATTTCGAGTGCGGCGCATTCGACCTCTCTGCCACCTCTCCGTATCGGGTGTTTCGGGTGCGGCGGATGCGCGCCCGGGGCCGGGATGCGGGCGGTTAGCCCAAGGCTTGGCGCTTGCCAAGCCCCAAACCTCGCCTTCATCCACCGAAACCGTTCAAATAAGCGGCAGATGCTTGCGGGGCCGCTTGTTTCGGGCAGGGGGTGGACTATATTCACGCTTATGGATCGAGCCCAATTCTATTCTCCCCAGGCCGGTCGCCGAATCGATGCCCCTCTGCACGCCGAAGCCCGCTTCGCGATCGGCGATGTGGTGAAGCACAAGCAGTTCGATTTCCGCGGCGTGGTTTTCGATATCGACCCGGTCTTCGCCAATAGCGAGGAATGGTACGAAGCGATTCCCCAGGATGTCCGCCCGCTGCGGGATCAGCCCTTCTATCACCTGCTCGCGGAAAACGAGGATTCCTCCTACGTCGCCTATGTCAGCCAGCAGAACCTGATGGCGGATAGCGAAGGCGGCCCGGTGGACCATCCCAGCGTTGCCCAGTTGTTCGAGGATTTTGCCGACGGGCGATATCGCCTGCGCCGCAGCCTGACTCACTGAGTCGGGAGGCCGACCTCCAGTAGCGCTGCGGAACGCGTTCCATTTGGACCGATCCTTGCGAGACAGTCCCACTGCGTGATTCTATGCAGGCGGGATGAAGCGCATATCCTCCGGCCTGCCTGCCCTGATCGCCCTGTGCTGTCTGGCCACTGCCTGTAACAGGCAAGTGAGCGAGGCGGAGGATGCTGTTCGCTATCTCATGAAAGACCCGGATTCTGCGCGGTTCCGCGAGGTTTCCGCCTGCCCCGACGATCCCACCCTGATCCGCGGCGAATATAACGCCAGGAACGGTTATGGCGCCTATGCGGGCTTCCAGCCGTTTTATCATGCCGCCGATACCGGCGTGGTGCTGCTGGCGGATGAGCAGTTCGGCGAGATGACCGGCCGCTGCTATGGCACGGATGCGGCCGGAGATCCGGCGATAGCGTCCCCGGTGGATGCCGCGCGACTCGCCCCGGATCCTCTGCCGATCCCGGCGGATTATGAAGCGGCGCCCGAACCTCAGGGCACGCCGCGCTGCCTGGGCGATTATTGCCCCTGCGATACCGCCGATCCCGATTATGGCGGGGCGGACGAAACGATCTGCGCGGATATGAAGCTGGGCAGGGAGGTGGACGATACTATTCTGTCCGCCGGCGCCACGATGCGGGATGTGCGCCGCCAGATCCGGACATTCGATGGCGAGAGCGGAGGCGGCTTCTGACCGCGCGCCCCTGCGGTTTTCAGCTCTTCAGCTTCCAGCCGCTTTTCAGCACACGGTAGCAGACATAGCCGAAGACCAGGTTGAACAGGCCCAGCCCCGCGGCCGCGCCCAGCACGGCCTGATTGGTATTGCCGATGTCGCTGGCGCCCAGAAAACCGAAGCGGAAGCCCGAGATCACGTAGAAGAACGGATTCGCCCGGCTCACGGCCTGGAAGGCCGGGGCCAGGTTGTGGATCACATAGAACGTGCCCGACAGCAGCGAGAGCGGCTGGATCACGAAATTGGTCACTGCCGCCGCATGGTCGAACTTGTCCGCCCAGAGCGAGGTGAGCAGGCCCATGAAGGCCAGCATCATGGCCCCCATCAGGCCGAACCAGACGATGGCCCAGGGATGCGCCGCGTGGAGCGATACGCCGGGCCAGAGCGACATGGCCACCGCCACGGCGAGGCCCACCATGATCGCCCGCGTCATGGCCGCGCCGACGATGCCGATCATCAGCTCCCCTTCGGAAAGGGGGGGCATGAGGTAATCGACGATGGTTCCCTGCATCTTGCCGCCGAGCAGCGAGAAGCTGGAATTGGCGAAGGCATTCTGCATCATGCCCATCATGATCAGGCCCGGCGCCACGAAGCTGGCGAAGGGCACGCCCAGCACCACGCGGCCGCCGCGGCCCATCGCAACCGTGAAGATCACCAGAAATAACAGGGTAGTTACCGCCGGGGCCCATACAGTCTGGGTCTGGACCTTGAGAAAACGGCGGACCTCCTTCATATAGAGAGTCCACAGCCCGATGCGGTTCAATCCGCCGATCACGGGCGTACCATGCGGCAGGAAAGGCCGTTTCACTTCGCCCGGAGCGCGGGCCTGTTCGAATGTCGTCGGGGCTTGATCGGCCATTTACTGGCGACTATCGGCAGTCGCTTGCGCTGACAAGGCCGGTGAGGCCCTTTCTGCGTATGATTTGTTGAGGAATTGAAAGCGGAAATGAGCTGGACCGACGAACGGATCGCCACACTGACCAAGATGTGGGAAGGCGGCGCCACCGCAAGCCAGATCGCCGAGGAACTCGGCGGCGTGTCGCGTAATGCGGTGATCGGCAAGGCGCACCGCCTTGGCCTCAAGTCGCGCCCTTCGCCCGTAAAGGCGAATGAGGATGGCGAGAAGGCCCCCGCGCGCAAGAAGGAGGCCAAGCCTCCAAAGCCCAAGGAGAAGGCGCCCCCGGCTGAGAAGCCGCCGGTAGCCGCCAAGCCGGTCGCCCCCGCTCCGGCCCCGGCTCCCCGTGCGCATACGGAACGCCAGCCTGCCGCTCATGCGACAAACAGCGCGATTCCCAGCCAGCCGCTGCCCGGCTCCACGGGCGAGCCGATGCCCAAGATCGTCTCGGTCGGCCCCGGTGGCTTCCTGCGTCAGGGCCCCGGCGATCAGCAGGCCCCGATTCCGCCCGCGCCGCCGCGCCGCCTGGTGCCGGCCAAGCCGAGCGCGGATATTGCGGACAAGACCAGCCTGCTGGACCTGAACGACAAGGTGTGCCGCTGGCCGATGGGCCATCCGGGCGAACCCGATTTCCATTTCTGCGGCGAGAAGGTGAACCCCGGCTTCCCCTATTGCGTGGAACATTGCGGCCGCGCCTATCAGGCCCAGCTGCCGCGCGGCTCGCGCCGTCCGCCCCCGCCGCTGCCCTTCGGCGGCCCGCGGGTTCGCTGAGCCACTTACACGGGTTTAGGAAATGGGCCGTCCCGGATTTGTCCGGGGCGGCCTGTTTTTTGGTGTGCGGAGGTTGAGCGCGGGGCCGCCATCCATTCTTTCGTCATTCCCGCGAAGGCGGGAACCTAGTTCAACGGTCGCTGCTGGGTCCCCGCCTACGCGGGGATGACGAAGTGGGGGCTATCTCTCGTCATTGCGAGCGGCGAAGCCGCGCGGCAATCCAGGGCCCCATGCGCGGCGCTCTGGATTGCTTCGCTGCGCTCGCAATGACGAGGTGTGGAACAAGCACACCCCACCCTCCGCTGGCGAATGCGGACTAACGCCGGG
>MKUB01000009.1:0-12388 GCA_001898545.1 Sphingomonadales bacterium 63-6
GCCGAACAGCCCTTCGAAAATATCGCCCAGATCCACGCCCTCATCGCCGAAGCCCTGGAAATCCTGCGCCGAATAACCGCCCGGGCCGCCTTGCCGGAAGCCACCTCCCCCAAAACCTCCCTGTCCGAAAGGCATGGCAGGATTACCGTCGGCATCGATCTCGCCCCGGTCGAACTGGGCCCGCTTGTCCTTGTCGGACAGCAGATCGTAAGCGCGGGTCACTTCGGAAAAGCGCTCCGCAGCGTTGGGATTGTCCTTGTTCCGGTCGGGGTGAAGCTCCTTGGCGAGCTTGCGATAAGCGGACTTTATGTCCTTCTCGCTGGCGCTGCGCGCCACGCCCAGTGTCGTATAAGGGTCAGCCATGGTGTGTTAGCTAGGTAATGCAACGAGAAGGCGCAAGCGCGACTCTTTCCTACTATGCGATAGAGGCCTAGTGCAGGCGGAATGGATACAGGTTGCGGCCATTACGACCGGGTTTTGCGGCAGGTGCCCTGAAGGGTGGAATTTCCGCGCCGTGTATCTGTAACAGGTGTAACATCTGCAAGGAATGAAGCGTGAAAGCTGAACAGGACGCTATCCCCGAAACGGACCCCTTCACGCTGTTCGATGCCTGGTATGCCGAAGCCCGGGTGAGCGAGCCGAACGATTCGAACGCGATGGCGCTTGCCACGGCAACGCCCGGTGCCGTTCCTTCAGTGCGCATGGTTTTGCTCAAGGGCTGGGGGGCGGATCTCGATGGCTTTGTGTTCTACACCAATACGCAGAGCCGCAAGGGTGGCGAAATCCTCGCCAATCCGGTGGCGGCCCTGCTGTTTCACTGGAAAAGCCTGCGCCGTCAGATTCGCATCGAAGGACCGCTTACCGAAGTGAGCGGCCAGATGGCCGACGATTATTTTCATTCGCGCCCACGCGTTTCGCAGATTGGATCGGCCGCGTCGGACCAGTCGCGCCCGCTTGACCGGCGGGAGACTTATCTCAGCCGGGTGGAGGAAATCTCCGCCCTTTATCCTGAAGGCAGCGAAATCCCGCGTCCGCCGCACTGGACCGGCTTCTTGCTGAAACCGCGTGCGGTGGAATTCTGGATCGACCGGCCCAATCGCCTTCACGAACGCCGGCGCTTTGTTCGCGGCGAAGATGGCGGCTGGTCAAGCAGCCTGCTCTATCCGTGACCGGCTATACGAGTGAACATGCGCGGCTGACTCGCAGCGCGGCCTATGCCTCCATTGCAGTGGCGCTGCTGCTGGTCGTCATCAAGGTGTGGGCAACAGCCAGAACCGGGTCCACCGCCATGCTGGGCAGCCTGGCGGATACCACGCTGGACCTGATCGCCAGCATGGCCACGCTGGCGGGCGTGTGGATCGCTGCCATGCCCGCCGACGAGGATCACCGCTTCGGCCATGGCAAGGCAGAGGCGTTGGCGGCCATGTTGCAGGTGGTGCTGATCGCGCTTTCGGCGGCAGGCATCCTGTTTCGCGCGGTGGGGCAGTTGCTGGCCGGTGCGCGTACCGAAGCCGCTGAGGAAGGGATCGCGGTATCGCTGGTGGCCATGGTGGCGACATTCGGTTTGCTGGCCTGGCAGCGCCATGTGATCCGCAAGACCGGCAGCATCGCGATTTCGACCGATCACCTCCATTACAAATCCGATCTGGTGCTGAACCTCGCGGTGATTGCGGCCCTGGTGCTCGATCATTTCGTCCGGCTCAAGGGGGCGGATGCGCTCTTCGGCATTGCCATCGCATTGTGGCTCGGTTGGGGCGCCTGGCGGGCATCGAGTGAAGCGATCGATCAGATCATGGATCGCGAATGGCCCGAATGGCGGCGCGAGGAATTTCTGGCTGTCGTTGCGCGCCACCCTGCCTTGCGCGGGGTCCATGATCTGCGCACCCGCACCAGCGGCGCGCATGATTTCGCCCAGTTCCACGCCTCGGTCGATCCGCAGATGACCGTGGCGGAAGCTCACCGGGTGATGGACGAGATCGAAGAAGAACTGGAGCGCGCCTTCCCCGGCGTGGAGGTGCTGATCCATCCCGATCCGGAAGGGCTGGTGAACGAGGATGGCACGGCCGCGCAGGAATTGCTGCCCGAACTGGTCGCCCGCAAGGAAGACTGACAGCCGGCGGTCTTATCTGGGAGGCACCTTATTTGCGCGGGAACAGGGCCACCACGTCGCCGAGAGCTGCAACCACCGGGTCGCGCGCGGCATCGTCGCTCTTGCCTAGCCTCACTACGGTCAGGCCCTGCCGCGGGGAGACCATGACATATTGGCCCAGATGGCCGACCAGTGAAAACAGGTCCGCCGGGCCGCGATCCGCGAACAACACATTGCGATCCGTTCCCGAAGGGCGATTGAGCCACACCTGCGCGCCGTAATCCGGGGAGCGGGGGCTGGGCGTGGTCATGAAAGTGATCCACCCTTTGGGCACCAGCTGCGCGCCTTTCACTGCCCCCTGATGGCGCAGGAACTCGCCAAAGCGGGCCCAGTCACGCGCGGTGCCGTGGATCAGGCTGCCGCCGATCAGCGTGCCTGCCCGGTCATATTCCGGCACCATCGAATACATGCCCAAGGGGATGAAGATGCGCGCCTTCAGGTAATCGTCCACCGCCTTGCGTCTTATCTCGGGATCGCTGCTGTCGGTCAGCACCCTTGCGGCAATGTCCGCCAGGATCACCGTGGTGTTGGTGGAATATTCGAACTTGGCGCCGGGCTTTGCTTCCAGCGGCTGAGCCTCCGCCCAGGCGGCCATATCGTCCCGCCCCTGCAGGAACAGCATCTTCACCGTATCGGCGTCATAGGCCGGTTCGGTGCTCTCCGTATGGCGCAAGCCGCTACGCATCTGGAGGAGTTGGCGCAGAGTGATATCCCCGCGCGGATCGCCGGGGCGGCGCCAATTGGGGATAGGTGGCGTTTCGTCCAGTTGCAGCTTGCCGTCTGCCACCAGCATGCCGATCATCACCGCAGTAATGGTCTTGGCCATGGACCAGCTGACGAAGCGCGTTTCCTCCCCATAGCCTTCGCCATAACGCTCCGCCACGATCTGACCGCCCTGCATCACGATCAGCGCGCGGGTCTCGCCCATGCCCTCATCCGTGAACAGGCGATCGATTCGTCGGGCGAGTTGTTCGCGCGTGGCGCCCGGATTGGCCACAACCGCGTCCAGAGCCTGTTCGCTGAGCGGGGCTGGGCCCTTTTCTTCCGCCCCGGAACCGCCGCAACCGGCCAGCACCAGCAGCGGGGCTGGCAGCAGGGCGAGCGAGGCGATAGAGAGGAGCGGCCGCTTCATGGCGTGTGCTTCTCTCGGTCAGTTGGGAAACAATGGCAACCGCAAAACCAGTCAGAAGGAACAAGGCCGCGGGCCGCCGATTTCGCTGGTCGCGAATCGTGCTTCTGCTCGGGCTGCTCGCGGCGCTCACCGCCTGGTTCTATCGCGATACAGTAATGGCGCAGGCCACTGCCGGGACGGCTTACGGCGCCCGCGTTGCCTGTTCCTGCCGCTTTATCGGCGGGCGGGATCTGAAGGACTGCGAAAAGGATTTCGAGCCGGGTATGGCGCTCGTTTCGTTGAGCGAGGACGAGGCGGCAAAGAGTGTCACCGCAAGCGTGCCGCTGCTTTCAAGCCAGACGGCGACTTTCCGTGAAGGCTATGGCTGCGTTCTGGAGAAATGGGACGAGTGAGAGGCGTCGGGGTCAGGCCGGTTCCGTTCCGTCGATCCAGCCGCCGCCCACGACACGGTCGCCCGCATAAATGACCGCCGCCTGTCCGGGAGCGACGCCATATTCCGGCTGAGCGAAGCGCAGCACGGCGCTTTCCCCATCGCCCAGCGGGCCTTCCAGCATGACCGGCACCGGCTTTGCGAGTGACCGGACCTTGGCGGTCAGCGGTAGGTCGGGTAGGGGGCCGATCCGGTTGGTCTCGATAATCCGTGCGGAACCGATTGCCAGCATCCGCTTGGGACCCACCAACACGCGGGCATTTTCGGCATCCAGGGCGATGACATAGAGCGGCTCGGGCTGGCCGCCGATCTCCAGCCCCCGCCGCTGGCCCACGGTGAAATGAATCACCCCGGCATGACTGCTCAGTTCCTCGCCCGTCTCGGCATGCACAATGGCACCCGTCCGCGCACCTTCAGGACGCAGGGAGCGGACGATCTTGGCATAATCGCCATCGGGCACGAAGCAGATGTCCTGGCTGTCAGGCTTGTCGGCCACCAGCAGCCCGGCCTGGGCAGCGATGGCGCGCACATCCTGCTTAGGCAGGCCGCCCAGCGGGAAGCGTAGGAAGGCCAGTTGTTCCTCGGTTGTGCCATAAAGGAAATAGGATTGGTCCCGCGCCGGATCGAGCGCACGATGCAGTTCGGGGCCGGCTGGGCCTTCCACGCGCCGCACATAATGGCCCGTTGCCAGGCAATCGGCACCCAATTCGCGCGCCATGCGTAGCAGATCGGTGAATTTGGGCCCCATGTTGCAGCGGATGCAGGGCACCGGGGTGCGGCCTGTCAGATAATCATCGGCGAAGCGTTCGACCACTTCCTCACGGAAGGAGCTCTCATGGTCGAATACGTAATGAGCAATGCCCAGACGGTCCGCCACCTGGCGCGCGTCGCGAATATCGTCGCCCGCGCAGCAGGCGCCCTTGCGCCCGGTCGCGGCTCCGTAATCGTAAAGTTGCAGCGTTATGCCGATCACTTCTGCCCCGCTGGATGCAGCGAGCGCGGCCACGACAGAGGAATCCACGCCGCCAGACATGGCCACAACGATACGGCACTGCGCGGCGGGACGCGGCAGGTCGAACAGGCTGGCCGGGTCAAAACCGATGTCGAGATCAGGGGTTGCGGGCATGGCGGGCCCATACACCTGCCGGGCTGCCAAGCAAAGCACAGCGTTTAACCAGCCGCTTAACAAGCCTAACGCCCGGTAAATCGCCGCTTTACCTGATCTTGACGAGATTTTGCCAGATTGTGGGCATGTACGAAGCCAATATCATTCAATCAGACAAGGGCGAGATTTCGTCCGAAGAGGAGCCCCGCGGTCGTGCCCTGCGCGCGCTAAGCTGGGGGGAGATCGCCTCCCGTCTTGCAGCAGCGGAAGATTTCCGTCGCCTTGCCGCGCGCCGCCACCATTTTGCCGGCGGCAGTTTCAACGACACACCCGCCCGTCACCTGGCAACGCTGGGAGATAGTAAACACGCCGTTAACCCTATTGTTTTAGCCAATGGCAAAATCGCCGATGGCATCAACTTGGCCGTTACGAGCGAAGAGACGCACGGCGTTCGGGGAAGATAATGATCGAAAACCAGAAAATCCGTCCTGCGCAGGTGATCGGCCCGCTTGGTGAGCCGCTGTCGCTTGCCGATCTGCCGCCGCCCGATACGAAGCGGTGGGTCGTCCGCCGCAAGGCAGAAGTGGTGGCGGCGGTCAATGGCGGCCTGCTGACCATTGACGAAGTACTTGAACGCTATGGGCTTACGCTGGAGGAATTCGCTTCCTGGCAGCGGGCGGTGGACCGTTCGGGCATGCAAGGCCTGCGCGTTACCCGCATCCAGCACTATCGCGATCTTTACGAGCGTCAGCTCAAATACTGATTCCTGCGGCGAGCAAGGACATGAGAAAGGGCCGGATTTTCCGGCCCTTTTTCGTTCGCCCGCCCGCCACGCAAGTTAGCCTGAGCCCAAGTAATGCCCATTGTGCGACGAATGGTGTAGCCTGCATCTCCAAGCCTTTCAAAAATGGAGGGCTGTTAAAACGTCAGGAGGAGTTCCTATGGGCTGGATCATTGCTTTGATCGTAGGTGGCATTGCCGGTTGGCTGGCAAGCATGCTGATGAATCGCGATGCCTCAATGGGCGTTGTCTTGAATATCGTTGTGGGCTGCATTGGCTCAGTTGTCGGCAATGCCGTGGCCGGGCCCCTGCTCGGCGTGCAGGGCACCGTGCAGGCCTTTTCTCTCACCGGGCTTCTGATTGCCGTATTGGGCGCAGTGATTCTGCTGGCCATCGTCAATCTCGTCCAGCGCGGCCGGGTGCGGTAAAATCCGATCCTGTTCTTTCGGGCACCCACGGTGCCCGAAAGGGCGGGCGGCGGAACGCTAAGCCGCTTTCATTGCCCGGTTTTTGACCATATCCGAACCAAATGCTCTTCGTCGGGCGCGATATGGCGTTCGGCAGAGGGCCGATTGTCACCGAACCTGCACCGGTCTATGGCGACCGAGGAAGACTGCCCGGCTTGTGCCGGGTGGTATAGGGGTGTAACACACCTTGCCGGTTTGCGGGTTTTCCCGCGGGGCATGCGGGCAGGGATTTCGGGCACTTGGCGGATAAGATGAATTACGAAACCACTGTCGATGCCAGCAGCAGTGCGCCGCTTTCGGGCGAAGAGCATCTGGTGGAAGCCAGGCAGGAAGAGGCTGCGCGCCGCAGGAAGCTGATCATCCTCGCGGTGGTCGCAATCCTTGCTGTGCTGATCGCAGTCGTCGCCATGACCCGCGGCGGCAAGAGCGATGCGACGGCGCAACAAGGTGTTCAGGCGCCGACAGTTTCCGTTATTGCGCCCGGCAGAGGCGCTATCCAAGGCACGATCCAGGCTACCGGCACGCTGGCTGCCCGCCGCGAATTGCCCGTGGGTGTAGTGGGTGAAGGCGGCCGCGTCGTGTCCGTGCCGGTAGATGCCGGCCAATGGGTCCGTGCAGGTCAGGTTCTGGCGGTGATCGACCGTTCGGTGCAGGTCCAGCAGACTGCCAGCAGCGCGGCTAATATCGAAGTGGCACGGGCCGATGCGCGGCTTGCACAGTCCAATCTCGACCGCGCGCTGCAGCTGGTGGAACGGGGCTTCATTTCCAAGGCGGATATTGATCGGCTGACCGCGACCCGCGATGCCGCCGTGGCCCGCGTACGCGTGGCGGAAGCGCAATATGGCGAACGCAATGCCCGCAATGCCCAGCTTAATATCGTCGCACCTGCGGCTGGCCTGCTGCTCACGCGCAATGTCGAGCCGGGTCAGGTCATAAGCCCCGGTTCGGGCACTTTGTTCAGCATTGCCAAGGATGGCCAGTTCGAACTGCTTGCTCTGGTGGGCGAGACGGAGCTGGCCAAGCTTGCGGTCGGGGTTACTGCCCAGGTGGTTCCTGTGGGAACTGACAAGGTCTTCACTGGTCAGGTCTGGCAGGTTTCGCCTGTGATCGATCAGCAGACGCGGCAAGGCACCGCGCGCATCGCACTCAGCTATGCACCCGAGCTGCGGCCCGGCGGTTTTGCCACGGCTACCATCGACAGCGGCACAGTAGTGGCGCCTATGCTGCCTGAATCCGCGATCCTGAACGATAGTCAGGGCCGCTATGTCTATATTGTGGGCAAGGGCAACAAGGTTGAACGCCGGGCGGTCAAGACCGGCCTGGTCACCGAAAACGGGCTTGCGATTATCGAAGGGCTCGACGGTTCGGAAAAGGTCGTCCTGCGTGCCGGTGGCTTCCTTGCCCCCGGTGACGAGGTCCGCCCGCATATCGTGAAGAAATAAGGCGGCCTTCCCGTGAACCTGCGCAACCTGTCAGCCTGGTCGATCCGGAACCCTATTGTTCCGATTGTCCTGTTTATCGGCCTGCTCCTGACGGGTGTGGTGGCGTTCAACCGGATGGACGTCAACGGCAGCCCGGATATCGATTTTCCGGGCGTCAACGTCCTGATCTCGCAGCCCGGCGCGGCGCCTACGGAAATCGAAACCCAGATCACCCAGAAGGTGGAGGCTGCGGTTCGTTCGATCAACGGCGTGGACGAGATTCAGTCCACGGCTTCGGAAGGCAGCAGTTCCACTTTCGTCCAGTTCGTGATCGGCACCGATGCGAACGACGCGGTGAACGAGGTCAAGAACGCGGTGGACCAGATCCGCAGCGACTTGCCTGACGGTATTCTGGAACCGCGCGTTGCCAAGATCGAGGTCGGCGGCAATGGCCCGATCGGCTATTATGCGGTCAGTGCCGATGACATGACGATGGAGCAGCTAAGCTGGTTCGTTGACGATACGGTTTCGCGCAAGCTGATGTCGATCGAAGGCATGGCCGCTGTGAGCCGCGCAGGTGGCGTGGATCGGGAAATCCGCGTAGTGCTCGATCCGGCGCGGATGCAGTCGCTGGGCGTTACGGCCAGCCAGATCAACCAGGTGCTGCGTCAGGTGAACGTCGATGCCGCTGGCGGCAGGGCGGAAATCGCCGGCTCGCGCCAGTCCGTGCGCGTGCTCGGCAATGCCGAAGACGCCTTCCAGCTGGGTGAGACGCGGATCAATTCGAGCGGCCGCATCATTCGCCTGCGTGATGTCGCCGACGTTTATGACGGTTATTCCGAACAGACTTCCATCGCGAAGATCCGGGGCCAGCAGGTCGTCACCTTCAGCCTTGAGCGCGCCAAGGGTGCTTCCGACGTCACCGTCTATGACGAGGCGCAGAAGATCATCACGCAGCTGCAGAAGGAAAATCGCGGCATCCACATCACCGAGCTCTACACCTCGGTGGAATATACGAAGGATCAATATTCGACCTCGATGGAGGCGATGATCGAGGGGGCGGTGCTCGCCATCGTGGTGGTGTTCCTGTTCCTGCGGGACTGGCGCGCCACGATCATCAGCGCCATCGCGATTCCGCTTTCCGCTATCCCGACCTTCTGGTTCATGGATTTGCTCGGCTTTACGCTGAACGAGCTTTCGCTGCTTGCGCTGAGCCTGGTGGCCGGCGTGCTGGTGGACGATGCCATCGTGGAGATCGAAAATATCGTGCGCCATATGCGCATGGGCAAAAGCGCCTATCAGGCATCTATCGACGCAGCGGACGAAATCGGGCTGGCCGTGATGGCCACCACATTCTCGATTGTGGCGGTGTTCCTTCCGGTTGGCCTGATGCCGGGCATTTCCGGCCAGTTCTTCAAGAATTTCGGCCTCACCGTGGTTGCCGCGGTGCTGATGAGCCTTGCCGTGGCGCGTATGATCACGCCGATGATCGCGGCCTATTTCCTCAAGGCCAAGGGCCATCAGGAACATGGCGGCGGCTGGTTGATGGACCTCTATATGAAGGTTCTGGCCTGGTCGCTCGATACACGGGTGGCGCAGGCCATGCGGGCTCGCCTCACTCCGGTGCCCTCCAGCCTTTTGACAGGCCTGGTTGAAACCCTGTTCGTCCTCGCCGTTCTCGGTGCATTGGGCGGCGGCGGTTACGGTGCGGTCAAACTTGCCGGGCTGATGGAACTGCCCCAAGCGGCGAATATACCGGTCATCCTGATCGGCGCTCTTGTGGGCGCGTGGTTCGCCATCGTGGTCCTCAACGCGGTGATCGGTGCGGAGGGCGGGGCTATCGCCGAATATCACGAGTTCTTCCGTGGACGTGTTCGCGCGCGCCTGCGCGATCACCGCCTGTGGTGCTTTGGCATCGGCGTAGGTGCGCTGGGGCTGACTCTGGCAATGTTCTATCTTCTGCCGATGCAGTTCCAGCCCCTGACGGATTCGGATTCCAGCCGCGCCAATATCGAGATGGTACCCGGCACGACGATTGAGCAGACCGAGGAAGTGGCTGACCGCGTCTCCGAAATCCTCAGCCAGCAGCAGGAAGTGCGGCTGGTGATGGAACGGGTGAACGAAGGCAGCGCCACCTTGTTCATCATGCTCAAGCCCGATCGCCAGAATACCAGCATCGAATTCGAACGCAGGCTCAACAAGGAATTCCAGAACATCCCCGATGCGCGTGTCACCTTCTCGTCCCAATCGGGCGGGGGCGGCACCGGGCGCGACATTTCGGTGATGCTGGCCGGTTCCGACCCCAAGCTGCTGCAAGATGCCGCGCAGGCATTGGTAGAGCAGATGAAGGGCGTGAAGGGGGTAGTCGCACCGCGTATCGCCGCCGATCTCCAGCGGCCCGAACTGGTGATCGTGCCTCGGCTCGATCTCGCGGCGCAACTGGGCGTGACCACTTCCGCGCTCAGCCAGACGATCCGTATCGCCACTATGGGTGAAATCGATCAGAACGCTGCGAAGTTCTCCCTGTCGGATCGGCAGGTACCGATTCGCGTGATCCTGCCCAAGGATTCGCGTCGCGATATCTCAACGATCGAAAATCTGCCGGTCACTACCGCCAGCGGCGGATCGGTGCCGTTGAAGCGCGTGGCTGAAATCACCTTCGGGGCCGGGCCCACCCAGATCCAGCGCTACAATCAGTCGCGCCGTATCTTTGTGGGTGCGGACCTTGCCGAAGGGGCGCTGAAGGGCCCGGTGATGGACCAGGTCAACAAGCTGCCGATCATGAAGAACCTTCCTGCCGGTGTTTCCAACAATGCGGTTGGCGATGACAAGTGGCAGGCCGAGCTGATCCAGAACTTCATCACGGCCGTGGTTAGCGGCATTCTGTTGGTCTTCGGTGTGCTGGTGCTGCTCTATCGCCGCTTTGTGTCGCCACTGGTCAACATGACGTCGCTGCTGCTTGCACCTCTCGGCGGGCTTCTGGCGCTGGCCTTGTTGGGTCAGCCCATCTCGATTTCGGTCTATATCGGCCTTTTGATGCTGCTGGGCATCGTCGCCAAGAACTCGATCCTGCTGATCGATTTTGCGATCGAGGAGATGGAGCGGGGCGAATCCAAGCAGGAAGCCATTCTGGAAGCGGGCCACAAGCGTGCGCAGCCAATTGTCATGACCACCATGGCCATGACCGCCGGCATGGTTCCTACCGCGCTGTCGCTGTCGGGTGACGCCGCATGGCGTGCGCCGATGGGTACCACTGTGATTGGCGGCCTGATTCTATCCACGCTGTTGACCCTACTGATTGTTCCGGCGGGCTTCAGTCTGGCTGACGGCTTCGAAAAGCGATTGGGCCCGTGGCTGCGGCGTAACCTGCTGACCTATCGCCCGGGCGACGATCATCACGACAGGTCACGGCCGGAGGCCTTCCCGGCGGAGTGAAGGGGTTGGCGCCATGAGCGGGCCGGGAGACCGGCCTGCACTCCGGCCGGGCAGGCGCCTGCACCTTGGTTTTGCCTTGCCCGGCGCTGTTCCGCCTGATCGAGCACGTTCCATGCGGTTGTTTGCCACCGCGCTGCTGCTGGCGATGGCTGGCCTTTATATCGTTTCGCGCAACTATTCTGACGGGCACCCGGCCTGGGGCTATGCCCGCGCCTTTGCGGAGGCGGCGATGGTGGGCGGTCTCGCTGACTGGTTTGCCGTAACGGCCCTGTTCCGCCGCCCGCTGGGCTTGCCGATCCCGCATACGGCCATAATTCCCGAGAATAAGGATCGTATCGCCGATACGATGGCGGCGTTCTTGCAGGCGAATTTCCTCACCCCTGCCGTGGTGGCGCGGCGAATGCAGGCCATGAACCTGGCACAGGCTGCAGGCAATTTCCTGGTGGAGCCCGGCGGAGGGGGCCCGTCGCGCATACGTGCGGGGGCGGCAGAGCTATTTGCCGAAGTGCTTGAATCGCTCGATCCGGAGCGGCTGGGCGGGCAGGTGAAGGCTGGCCTCAAGAGCCAGCTCGACCGGCTGGAGATCGCCCCGCTGCTCGGGCAGATGCTTGAGGCTGCTATCGCCGATAAGCGTCATCTGCCGGTTCTGGAGAGCTTGCTGCGCTGGGCGGGGCTGACGCTGGAAGCGAATGAGGAACTGGTACGCGGCATGATCCATGATCGTGCCAATGCCCTGCTGCGGCTAACCGGTCTGGACGAGAGGCTGGCCAATTCGGTGCTGGACGGACTCTACAAGCTGCTTGCCGAATGTATCGTCGATCCGGACCATCCCCTGCGCCGCAAGGTGGAGGAAGGGCTTGAGCAACTCGCCCGCGATTTGTCGACCGATCCGGAAATGCGGGCAAAGGTGGAACGGATCAAACGCGATCTGCTGGATAATCCTGCTATCGGACGCTGGTGGGAAGGGGTATGGGAACGCATCCGCCAGTCGCTGATCGCCACGGCGCGCAATCCCGATGCGGCGTTGTCGGGCCAGTTGGGTGGTGCGCTATCGGAACTTGGCACTGCCTTGCGGGAGGATGCCCTGTTGCAGATGCAGGTGAATCGCTTTGCCCGCCGCATCGTGGTGGGTCTTGCCACGCGCTATGGTTCGCAGATCGTGCGGCTGGTTTCCGAAACGGTACGACGCTGGGATGCCCGTACGGTGACTGACAGAATCGAAAGCGCTGTTGGGCGCGATCTTCAGTTCATCCGCATCAACGGAACGATGGTGGGCGGACTTGTCGGCGTGACCATTCACCTTATCGACAGCCTGTAAGGGATGGCGAAGCCCCCCTTGCCACCCCCTACAGGCTGCCCGGCGGGGATCACGTCCCGCCGAAAGGAGGCATGAAAGCAGAGGGTGGAACGGTCCAGAGGCTGGCCATCGGTTGTCCGGCGGCATCCAGCGCCGGAATGAAGCTGCCCTT
>MKUB01000009.1:12408-28978 GCA_001898545.1 Sphingomonadales bacterium 63-6
TGGCATCATTTGTCTTTTGTTCGAGTGAGGCCCAATGGACGGCGCAGCTCGTCGGTTTGCCATCGGCGCCCACGATAATGCGGATCTGATTGGCGGCCCCGCCGAGTTTCCCGAAATCCTTGAACCCGATAACGCCCGTCGCCAGCCATTTGCTGGTGTCATCGGCGGGTTGAACTGCCCGGGTCATGGACTTGTGCTTTTCCGCATCCAGGCCCCACACAGTCAGCAGATCGTCGGCGCATTGTTGGAGCACCGAAAGCGGCGGCTTCAATGCGCCAGTCTCGATTCGGACGGGTTCGGTCAGGCCGGCCGTAATTTCCAGCGCGGTCACTCCTCCGGCGAAAGCCTGTTCGGCGGCGCGATCGTAAGGGGGCGGCGGCGCGGTTGCGGCGGGTGCGCCGCCCATGATCACTTCGCCCAGATTGAAATATTGCTGCCCGTCTGCCGTTTCCGAGCGCCAGAAAGGCTGGGAGCGTTCCCCGCCGGAAGGAGCGAGGGCGAGAGTCAGTTTGTCGGCGCTGCGGAATACTTTGAAGCCGCTGCCGACCACGATCATGCGCAGAGAATTGGTCGGCTGAACGCGCTCAAATGCCAGGGAAAGCGTATCTTTCCCGTCACTGAAGCTGCGCGCCAGCCGGCAATAATCATCGCCAAAATCCGCCTGCCACGCGCTTGCCGGCTTGAATGTTCGCGCCGTGTCTCCATCTGCCGCGTGCACCGCAGAGGAGCACACGGCAAGCATGCTTGCCGCGGCAAGAGACCTTCTCATGGCCTATCTCCCAATCTCGTTTTTTTGGACTTTATCAACTGATCGGGAGAATAATCAACACGGGATAACACTCCCGTGCGCCGGAATTTACAATTTTTCTGTCAGCTCCGGCACAGCCTGGAACAGATCGGCGACAAGGCCGTAATCCGCGACCGAGAAAATCGGTGCATCCTCGTCCTTGTTGATGGCGATGATGGTCTTGGAATCCTTCATGCCCGCAAGGTGCTGGATCGCGCCGGAAATGCCGATGGCGATATACAGCTCAGGCGCCACGATCTTGCCGGTCTGGCCGACCTGATAGTCATTGGGCACATAACCTGCGTCCACTGCAGCGCGGCTGGCGCCGATGGCGGCGTTGAGCTTGTCGGCCAGCGGCGTAAGCACTGCCTGGAAGGTTTCCCCATCCTTCAGCGCCCGCCCGCCCGAGACGATCACCTTGGCGCTGGTAAGCTCCGGACGATCAGACTTGGCGGTTTCCGCGCCGGCAAAGCTGGAAAGTCCGGCATCGCCCGGCCCGGCTACCTCTTCTACTCCAGCTGAACCGCCGCTGGTGGCGGCACGTTCAAACGCCGTCCCGCGTACCGTAATCACCAGCTTGGCATCGCTCGATTCCACTGTTGCAATAGCATTGCCGGCATAGATCGGGCGAGTGAAGGTCTTCGGTCCTTCGACCGAGAGAATGTCCGACACCTGCATCACATCCAGCAGCGCGGCGACGCGCGGCGCGATGTTCTTGCCGGTGGTAGTGGCAGGGGCGACGAAAGCGTCGAATGCGTCCATCAGTCCAGCCACCAGCGGAGCGACGTTTTCCGCCAAAGCATGCTCATAAGCGGCATCGTCAGCCTTCAACACCTTGGCAACGCCTGCGATTTGCGCGGCGGCATCGGCCACGGCGCCGCAATCCTTGCCTGCGACCAGCACGGTCACATCGCCCAGCTTACCTGCGGCGGTGACGGCGGAGAGGGTTGCGTCCTTCAGCGACGCATTGTCATGTTCTGCCCAGACCAGAATGCTCATCAGGCGACTCCCAGTTCCTTGATCTTCGCCACCAGCTCGTCAACCGAGCCGACCTTGATACCGGCCTTGCGCACCGGCGGTTCGCTGACCTTCAGCGTCTTCAGGCGCGGGGCGGTGTCCACGCCCAGATCCGCCGGGCTCTTCGTCGCCAGCGGCTTGGATTTGGCCTTCATGATGTTCGGCAGCGAGGCATAGCGGGGCTCGTTCAGGCGCAAATCGGTGGTGACGATTGCCGGAAGCTTCAAGTTGACAGTTTCAAGCCCGCCATCGACCTCACGCGTCACACTCACAGTGTCGCCAGACACTTCCACCTTGCTGGCAAAAGTGCCCTGCGGACGGCCCATTAGGGCGGCGAGCATCTGGCCGGTCTGGTTGGAATCGTCGTCGATTGCCTGCTTGCCCATCACCACCAGGCCGGGCTGTTCCTCTTCGGCGATGGCCTTGAGGATCTTGGCGATGGCCAGTGGCTCCACTTCGTCATCGGTCTGCACCAGAATCGCGCGATCCGCACCCATGGCGAGCGCGGTGCGCAGGGTTTCCTGGGCTTTGGCCGGGCCGATGGAAACGACCACGATCTCTGTCGCGGCGCCTTTTTCCTTCAGCCGGATCGCCTCTTCCACGGCGATCTCGTCAAACGGATTCATGCTCATCTTGACGTTGGCCAGATCGACACCGGTGCCATCCGCCTTCACGCGGGGCTTCACATTGTAATCGATCACCCGCTTCACGGGCACGAGGATCTTCATGGGGAGCGCATCCTTCCCTTAAGGTTCCCGAAAACGCATTTAACCAGTCGGTTAAACGCTTCGGCGTGCAGCCATTGCGCCACCAGCGGCCAAGGTCAAGGGGGCAGGAGGGCAAGCTTGAAACAGAACGGGCCCGAACGCATGCGCCCAGGCCCGTATTATTCGGCAATGTGCCAGCGCGCCGTAGCGTCAGGCGGCCTGTTTTACTTCCGCCACGATCTTCTTGGCGGCATCGCCCAGATCGTTGGCCGAAACGATCGGCAGGCCGGAATTATTCAGGATATCCTTGCCCTGCTGCACATTGGTGCCTTCCAGGCGGACCACCAGCGGCACGGACAAATCGACTTCCTTCGCCGCCGCAACGATGCCTTCCGCGATTGTATCGCAGCGCATGATGCCGCCGAAGATATTGACCAGAATGCCCTTCACCGCAGGGTCGGACAGGATGATCTTGAAGGCGGCCGTCACCTTTTCCTTGTTGGCGCCGCCGCCCACGTCGAGGAAGTTGGCGGGGAACGCGCCGTTCAGCTTGATGATGTCCATGGTGGCCATGGCAAGGCCAGCGCCGTTCACCATGCAGCCGATGTCACCATCCAGCTTGATATAGGCCAGATCATATTTGGAGGCTTCGACCTCCATCGGATCTTCTTCGGTCTCGTCGCGCATCGCTTCCACGTCGGGGTGACGATAAAGCGAGTTGGAATCGAAGCTCATCTTGGTGTCGAGCACCAGCAGCTTGCCGTCTTCGGTTTCGACCAGCGGGTTGATTTCCAGCATCGCGCAGTCGAGTGCCATGAAGGCGTCGTAAAGCTGCTTCGCCAGCTTCTGGGCCTGCTTGTTGAGATCGCCCGTCAGCTTGAGGGCAAAGGCGACCGCACGGCCGTGGTGGGGCATGAAGCCCTGTGCCGGGTCGATAGTGATCGTGGTGATCTTTTCAGGCGTTTCATGGGCAACGGTTTCGATGTCCATGCCGCCTTCGGTGGAAACGATCATCGCCACGCGGCCGCTTGCACGGTCGACCAGCATGGAAAGGTAATATTCCTTCGCAATGTCCACGCCATCGGTGATGTAGAGGCGATTGACTTGCTTGCCGGCCTCGCCGGTCTGCACGGTCACCAGCGTGTTGCCGAGCATTTCCTTGGCGTTGGTTTCGACTTCCTCGATGCTCTTGGCCAGGCGCACGCCGCCCTTGGCATCGGGGCCGAGTTCCTTGAACTTGCCCTTGCCGCGGCCACCGGCATGAATCTGTGCCTTCACGACATAAAGCGGCCCGGGAAGCTGTTTCGCACCTGCAACCGCCTCTTCCACGGTGAGGGCGGGATAGCCGGCCGGAATGCCGATGCCGAATTTCGCGAGCAGTTCCTTGGCCTGATATTCGTGAATGTTCATGGGGGACTCGGCTCTTTCAAGGATATGAAGGAAGTTGTTTCGCATAAGCACAATAGGCATGGCTTGAAAAGTGCCGCGCAGCCCTTCAACTGGCATTGTCACATGATCGACCGGCAACGCCTCGAACAGATCGTCCGTGAAGCCGGGCAGATCGCCATGCGCCAGTGGCCGGGCGCGGGGCATGTGCTGAAAAGCTGGGAGAAGGTGCCCGGCGCGCCCGTTTCCGATGCCGATATGGAAGTAGACGATTTCCTGCGCCGCGAATTGCTGGCGCTATTACCCTCCGCAGGCTGGCTGTCCGAAGAAACCGCCGACCATCCCGAGCGGCTGGGCCGGGGGCTGTGCTGGCTGGTTGATCCGATTGACGGCACGCGCGATTTCATTCGCGGGCGCACCGGCTGGGCCGTTTCGGTCGCTTTGGTGAGCGCGGGGCGTCCGTTGCTGGGAATGCTGGTGGCGCCCGCGCGTGGGCCCTCGCCGCAGGGAGAAGAATGGTTCGCCATTGCCGGACAAGGTGCCTGGCTCAATGGTCGGCGGTTGAAGGCCAGCACAAGGGGCGAGTTCCCCGGTTCGCGCGTTCCTGCCGATACTTTGCCCAAGGAAGACCGGGATCTGGTGACGGTGGAAAAGCCCAATTCCATTGCGCTGCGCATCGCCATGGTGGCGGATGACCGGGCGGACCTGCTGGCCACTCTGCGCTGGGGCTACGAATGGGACATCGCCGCCGCCACCCTGATCGCGCGGGAGGCGGGGGCAGCCGTCAGCGACGCCTTTGGAGAGCCGCTGGCCTATAACAAGCGTGATCCGAGGGCCTTTGGTGTTCTGGTATGCGCCCCGGCGATCCACACCGCAGCGGTGGAGCGGCTGGCCGGTCGCGCGGCAGTGCTTTCCCTGCCGCCGGAATGAAAAGGCCGGCGCACTGCCCCTTGGCAGCGGCCGGCCTTTCTTAAAGCCATTGGTTATGGATGCTTAGTTACCGCGACGGGCAGCGTTCACTTCATCCTGGCTGATCGGTGTGATCTTCAGTTCCACGCGGCGGTTCTGTGCGCGGCCATATTCGGTGTTGTTATCGGCCACCGGATAGCGCTCGCCATATCCGATCGTGGCGACACGAGCGCGCGAGACGCCACGCATGACCAGATAATCGGCCACGGCATTGGCGCGCCGCTGGGACAAAGCGAGATTATATTCATCGCTGCCGGTGGAATCGGTGTGGCCCATCACGTCAATCAGGCTGTTGGGATAGGTCACCAGGCTGTTGGCAATCGTGTCCAGCGTCTGCTGAAATTGCGGCTTTACCGTGCTGCTGTCGACGTCAAAGGTCACGCCGTTGGGCAGGTTGACCAGAATTGCCTGGCCATCGGGCGTTTCGGAAACATCCACACCGCTGCCGGCGGTCTGTTCCTTCAGCTCCTTGATCTGCTTGTCCTTCGTATAGCCGACGGCCGCACCGGCAACGCCACCGATGCCCGCGCCCACGATGCGTCCGGTCTTGCCGCCGATCAGGCCGCCCAGAAGGTAACCGCCCAACGCGCCGCCTACGCCGCCGATCGCCGTTCGGGAGACTTTCTTCTCACCGGTGTTCGGATCGGTCACGCAAGCCGTGGTGGTAAGCAGAGCGGCTACTGCGAAGCTCGAAATGAAAAGGCGCGATTTCCTCATGGCGGAGGCTCCTTTCTGTTATTCTGCAGGCTTTGGGGGAGTGCCCGCGATAATTCCTGCTGCCTTTCCGGTCTTTACTCGCACCTGAACGGAATGAAACTCCCCCTATGGGCATGTTGCCCGATTTGCGGGGCGGCCAGAATCTGCTAGCGATGTCGCGTGACACCTTTCCCCTGGATCGACGTCCTGATCATCGCAGGACTGATATTGCTCAATGGCTTGTTCGCCATGTCCGAACTCGCCATCGTTTCCGCGCGTCCGGCGCGCCTGCAAGTGGCGGCTGAGAAAGGCAGCAAGGCAGCCCGGGCTGCACTGGATCTGGAAGCCGATCCGGGCAAATTCCTTTCGACCGTGCAGATCGGCATCACGCTGGTCGGGATTATCGCTGGTGCCTATTCCGGCGCCAGCCTGGGCGGTCCTGTGGGGGAACGGCTCGGCCTGCTGGGTGTGCCTGAAAATATCTCCAACGAAACCGGTTTTGCCGTGGTCATCGTCCTCACCACCTATTTCAGCCTGGTGGTAGGCGAACTGGTGCCCAAGCAATTCGCCTTGCGCGCGGCAGAGCCGATTGCGCTGCTGATGGCGCGGCCGATGGTGGTGCTGTCCAAGGTGGCGGCGCCTTTTGTCTGGCTGCTGGACAAATCCTCTGCCCTGCTGATGCGGCTGCTGCGGATCAGCGCGCGGGGCGAACATGGGCTTACCGCTGAAGAATTGCAGATGATCTTCGCCGAGGCGACCCGGTCGGGCGCGATTGAGGAAGATGAGCGCGCGATTATGGCAGGCATCATGAAGCTGGCCAGCCGCCCGGTGCGTGAATTGATGACTCCGCGCACCGAAGTGGACTGGCTGGACCGCAATGCCAGCGACGAGGAAATCCGCGAGGCTATCGCCGCTTCTCCGCACTCACTGCTGCCGGTGGCCGATGGCTCCTCGGACAAGGTGGTGGGCGTGGTCAAGGTTCGCGAAGTGCTGGCGCTGATGCTGGGCGGCCAGCGGGCCGATCTCGATGCTGTATTGCGCAAGCCCGAAGTGATTCCCGACCAGTTGGACGCGATGGACGCCCTGCGCATGTTGCAGCAATCGGGCACCGGCATGGCCATGGTGCATGACGAATATGGCCATCTGGAAGGTATCGTCACCCCGGCGGACCTGCTGATGGCGCTGGTGGGCACCTTTGCTAGCCATCAGGATGAAGGCGATTCGCCGCAACTGGTGGAACGGGGCGATGGCTCCCTGTTGATCGCCGGTTCCATGCCGGCGGATCAGATGGCGGACAGGCTGGGGATCACTCTGCCGGAAGATCGTGAATATGCGACGGCGGCGGGCTTTGTGCTGGCGGTGCTGAAGAAGCTGCCGGTGGAAGGCGAAGTGTTCGAAGCGGAGGACTGGCGTTTCGAAGTGGTCGATATGGACGGGCTCAAGATCGACAAGCTGTTGGTCAGCGCACTGAAAGAACCTGAGCCGGATACGGGCGACTAGGGCCTCTCCGCCTCTTATCGGCACAACAAAAAAGGCCCGCCGAAGCGGGCCTTTTCACATCATCTGGAAACGATCAGCCCTGGCCGGGGATGATTGCCTGCGCCTCGCGCCCGTCGCCCTGAGGGGCGGAAACGATAGCGCGGGTGACGGTGCCCTTGTCCACTGTGTGGGTCTGCGTATCGCCCACGGAGGAGCGGATGCCAGCCTCCGCCGAACCTGCCCGGTCGAGCGCGCTGGTTTCCACGCTGGAACGCGGGGCGGTGCCGCCGAACAGTGCATCGAGCGCCTGCTGGCTGGCGGTGCCTTCCGCCGGGCGCGGGGCGCCTGGGGCCGGGGGCACAAGGCTGAAATCAGGCGGGACCACCAGCGGCGCCTGACGCTGCACGGCGAATTCATCCGGCCGGGCGCGGTTGAAGATGCCGCTGCTGCCGCCGCAGGAGGCAAGCAGAGCCGAACCGGCGAGCAGCATGAGGATGGTTGTGGTCTTGCGCATCAATTCGTCTCCGGGGCCTGTTCGGCGCTCGATTTCTCGGGCTTTTCGCGCAGGAAGATCGCGCGGGCAAGGATAATCACGACGCCGATGCTGATCGCGGCATCGGCGATGTTGAAGATCATGAAAGGCCGCCACTCCCCGAAATGGAGATCGGCATAGTCGATCACGAAGCCATAAACGGTGCGATCGCGAATATTGCCCAGCGCTCCGCCCAGCACCATGGCCAGCGGCAGGATGTCCCACAGCCTGCGTTCGCGCAGCATCCACACCAGCACCACCAGCGCGATCAGCCCGGTCATGGCAACCAGCCCCCAGCGCATTTCGGCGGAAGTGGCCTGCAGCATCCCCAGCGAAACGCCGAAATTCTGCGTCCAGGTGAGGTTGAAGAAAGGCAGGATTTCGATCTGGCCGCCCGGCTGATTGCGCAGCGCGATGGGGCCGAGCATCAGGCCCTTCACCCACAGGTCGATCGCCAGCACCACGGCGGCAAGGGCGAAGCCATAGAGGCGATTGCGGGTGATGGTGGTCATCAGGCGGCGTCCATGGCAGCGACAACATTGTCGCAACGTGAACAAAGCTCGCCGTCCTCAGTGACTTCCGGAAGGTGACGCCAGCAGCGGCCGCATTTGTGGTTTGAGGTCACCTCAATGCGCCAACCGGTATCTGGGAGAGCATGCGCCATATCCGTTGGCATTGGCCCAACGATCACTTCCGAAGTGATGAAGAGTTCGGGTAGGTCTACAGTCGCCAAGATATCTAGGTCTTCCTTGTGTGCGGAGACCAAATTGACCTTCGCTTCAAGGCTGGAGCCGATAATTTTCTCGCGCCGTTTGGGCTCAATCGACTCGGAGACGTTTCGGCGAATGTGCCGCAACCGTTCCCACTTGTGCATATCCGCATGCGCTTCCGGCAGTTCCGGCCAGACCAGCAGATGCACGCTGTCATTGCCCGGATAGCGGCTCTGCCATACTTCTTCCGAGGTGAAGACCAGCACCGGCGCGGCATAGCGGATCAGGGCGTGGAACAAGGTGTCCAGCACGCTGCGATAGGCGCGGCGCTTCGGGTCAGCAGGCGCATCGCAATAGAGGCAGTCCTTGCGGATATCGAAGAAGAATGCCGAGAGATCTTCGTTGCAGAACTCGGTCAGCGCGCGGACATAGGCGTTGAAGTCGAAGGCGTCGGTCGCGCGGCGCAGCTCGGTATCGAGATCGCGCAGCAGGGCCAGCATATAGCGTTCCAGCTCCGGCATCTGGTCTGCCGGCAGGCGTTCCTCTTCGGAAAAGCCGTCCAGCGCGCCCAGCAGATAGCGGAAGGTGTTGCGCAATTTGCGATATTGATCCGCCACGCCCTTGAGGATCTCGTCCCCGATGCGGTGATCCTCGGTATAATCGACCGAGAGAGCCCACAGGCGGATGATGTCCGCGCCATATTGCTCCATCACCTTCAGCGGGCTGACCGTGTTGCCGAGCGACTTGGACATCTTCATGCCCTTCTGATCCATGGTGAAGCCGTGGGTCAGAACCGCCTTGTAGGGCGCATGGCCGCGCGTGGCGCAGCTTTCCAGCAGGGAGGACTGGAACCAGCCGCGATGCTGGTCGCTGCCTTCCAGATAGAGGTCCGCAGGCGGGCCTTCATAGCCTGCGGGGCGCAGCAATTCCGGCCAGCGGCCGCTTTCCAGCACGAAGGCATGGGTGCTGCCCGAATCGAACCACACGTCCAGAATGTCGGTGATACGTTCGTAATCGGCCAGATCGTAATCGGGGCCGAGCAGGGCGGCGGCATTCTCATCGTCCCAGGCATCCACGCCCTGTTCGCGCACGGCGGCGACGATGCGGGCATTGACGGCGGGATCGTTGAGATATTGGCCGCTCTTGCGGTCTACGAACAGGGTGATCGGCACGCCCCAGGCGCGCTGGCGGGAAAGCACCCAATCCGGGCGGCCTTCCACCATCGAGCGGATGCGGTTCTCGCCCTTTTCGGGTACCCAGCGCGTGTCGGAAATGGCCTGCAGCGCCACTTCGCGCAGAGTGCCCGTGCTGGCGGAAACCGCCGCCGCCACTGCGCCGCCCACGCCTTCCAGCGGAGCTACAGGAAACTCCAGCGTGGCCAGCGGCTTGTCCATCGGCACGAACCATTGCGGCGTGCAGCGGAAGATCACCTTGGCCTTGCTGCGCCAGCTGTGTGGATAAGAATGTTGATAGTCCGTGGATGCTGCGAGCAGACCTCCAGCGAGCTTGAGGTCGGTGCAGATCGGCCCGTCAGGCGCGTTGAACTTGGGATTGATGACCGATCCCTGTCCACCCAGCCAAGGCCAGTCTGCACGGTAACGGCCATCGGCCTCCACGACGAAAACGGGGTTGATGCCATGGGCCTTGCACAGGTCGAAATCGTCCTCGCCATGGTCCGGCGCCATGTGGACGAGGCCGGTGCCGCTGTCGGTGGTGACGAAGTCTCCGGGGAGGAAGGGGCGCGGCGCGGCAAAGAAGCCGCCGAGATGGTGCATCGGATGACGGGCAACGGTTCCCGCGAGTTCTGAGCCTTTACCGCGCCAGATAACTGGACCCGATTTGGGGTTTTCGGCGACAGCCAAACGGAAATGGAAGTCGAATTCGCGGTCTACTGCGTAAAGAAGTTTGATGTCGCCACAATCGAGCAATTGATACTCAACCTCGGGTCCATAGGCCAAAGCCTGGTTCACCGGGATCGTCCACGGGGTCGTCGTCCAGATCACCGCATAGGCGCCGACCAGTTCCTTGATTGGGCTCTCGGTGATCTCAAAGGCCACATCGATCTGGGTGGAGGTGATGTCCTCATATTCCACCTCGGCCTCGGCCAGCGCGGTCTTTTCAACCGGGCTCCACATCACCGGCTTGGCGCCGCGATAGATCATTCCGGCTTCGGCGAATTTCAGCAGCTCGCCCACGATGGTGGCTTCGGCCTGGAAATCCATGGTGAGATAGGGATGGTCCCAATCGCCATTCACGCCGAGGCGCTTGAGCTGTTCGCGCTGCACATTCACCCAGTTCTGGGCATAGGCGCGGCATTCGGCGCGGAATTCCTTGGCGGGAACCTCGTCCTTGTTGCGCTTCTTCTTGCGGTATTCTTCCTCGACCTTCCACTCGATGGGCAGGCCGTGGCAGTCCCAGCCGGGCACATAGGGCGCGTCCTTGCCCAGCAGGCTCTGCGTGCGCACCACCATATCCTTCAGGATGTGGTTCAGCGCATGGCCGATATGCATGTCGCCATTCGCATAGGGCGGGCCATCGTGCAGGATGAACTTTTCCTCGCCAGCACGGGCGGCGCGCAGCTTTTCATACAGCCCATCGGCTTGCCAGCGCGCAAGAATGCCCGGCTCCTTCTGGGGGAGGCCGGCCTTCATCGGGAAATCGGTCTTCGGAAGGAAAACCGTGGGACGATAATCGCGCTGTTCTGACATGGATGGGCCGTTAGAGCAAAGAACCGGCGTGATAAAGACTATCCACGCGCTGCCCGAAGGCCGTCGCCGGTTTTTCGAGGATTATTGCGATGCCCGGCGCTTCTCCAGCCCGGCTTCGGCGCGCTTGATTTCATCGTCGCGCCTTTTGTCGAGCGAGGGATGCAGGGCGGGGCCCACCGTCCACATATCGTCGATCCAGATATAGCCGTTGAAGGTGGAGGGGATCTCCCCGATTTGTTCGGGCAGGGACAGGCCGCCCAGCGGAGAATTGTCGCGCGCGGGCGGGGCAATCACGATTCGCCCGCCTTCGGCCTCCATCCGCCCGATCAGCCGGTTGGGCCAGCCCCACAGGAAGAAGCTGTTTTCCATCGTCACCAGCATGGTGCCGCCTTTGCAGCTTTCGGGCAGGATGCCGGTCCAGCCGGTCAGCATGTAATCGCGCTGGCAGGCCTTCGCTTGCTCCACGCTCCAACTCCAGGCCTTGGGGAAATGCTCCGACATCCGGCTGACGGCGGCAGTGCTGCCGGAAAAACCGTCCCGCGGATTATCCATGTCGCGCAAAGATCCGCGCAGGGTGCGGGCCAGCAGATCGGCATCGGCGGGCGTGAAGCCATTGAGATTGAACAGGATCGGCGTGTCGGGGAAGGCGGCCAGCAACTCGTCCAGCGAAGGCATGGCCCCCACACCCTTGCCACGCAGGGGGAAGGTCTTGCCGCCATCGGAGGTATAGCCATAACCGATGTCGAGCTGTTTCAATTCCTCCATCGTCTTGCCGCGCAACGGCCCCTTGCCATCGGTACGGCAATCGAGCTTCTCATCGCGGAAGATGGCGAATTTGCCATCCACCGTGGGGACAAGGTCCACCGCCAGCATGCCCGCGCCCAGCCGCCGGGCCTGGGAGAGAGAGGCCAGCGTATTCTCGATGAAGTCATGTACCGGCGGTTCGATTTGCGCGGCGCTGCAGCCATTGGGGCCGGGCCCTGTCGCATATTGGCCGATACCGCGATGGGCGACCTTCCACGGAGTGCCGCGCGGCGTATCGGCCAGCCAGCTTGCATTGGTGAAGGTCAGCCCCACGAATCCCAATGCCAGCACCGAAGCGGCCCCGGTGAGCCCGATTCGCCAAATGCCCTTCATGAATTCCCCCTTTGAAGGGGGCTTCCTATCTGGCGGCGCGCCAGTCAATCAATCGCGCATATGGCCCACTGCGGATGAAATTGTCCCAGCGGGTTTCCCAGAAGGTCAGATCGCCGCCCCAGGGCGGGCTCCAGTCCCGCACAGGGCGTGATCCCAGCGCGGCAGCGGTGCGTTCGCTACCTTCATTGCCCTTGAGGATGCAATGCACCACCCGGTCATGCCCCAGCGCTTCCTTGCACCACACCAGCGCGGCGGCGGCGCCTTCCACGGCATAGCCGCGCCGCTGGTGTTCGGGGAAAATCGCCCAGCCCACTTCGAAATCGGGCCAGCCCGGCGGGGCGAAGGGCCCCAAGCGGCCAATCGGCTCGTTGCAGCCTCTCAGCGTCACCACCCAATTGCCGAAGCCTTCCAGCGACCAGCTGCCATTGACCAGCGCCATGGAGCGCCAGGCTTCCTCGCGATTGAGGGCGCGCCCTTCGCGGGAGATGGTGCGGGCAAATTCATCCTTCGCCAGGGCGGCCATGAACGGCTCCCTGTCCGAAGGCTGGAAGCCGCGCAGCACCAGCCGCTCGGTCTCCAGCACGGGGACTGCGGTCATTTCAGAAGCTCGCGTGCGCGGTCGCAGTCGCGATTCATCTGGGCAATCAGCGCATCGAGCGAATCGAATTTCGCTTCCGGTCGCAGGAAGTGGCGGAACTGCACTTCCACCTCGCGGCCATAGAGATCGGCGGAGAAGTCGAAGAAATGGGGTTCCAGCAGCTCGATCGGCGGCTCGAATTGCGGGCGGATGCCGATATTAGCGGCACCTTTCAGCTGCTCGCCCGTATCCAGCACCGTGCCGGTGATCGCATAGATGCCGAAGCGCGGGCGCAGATAGGCGCCCAGAGCCATATTGGCGGTGGGAAAGCCGATTTCGCGGCCCCGCTTGTCGCCATGCTGGACCGTGCCGCGCACGGCGAAGGAGCGGGTCAGCAGGCGGGTGGCCACATCGCATTCGCCGGCCTTCAGCGAATCGCGGATGCGGCTGGACGATACGATCATGCCGCTTTCCATCACGGCCGGAACGGCGCGCGCGGCAATGCCCTTGGCCTGGCCCAGCGCCACCAGCGTTTCGCGATTGCCATCGCGGCCCTTGCCGAATGTGAAATCCTCGCCCGTAACTACGCCTGCCGCGCCGATACGGCCTGCCAGCAGAGTGCAGACGAAATCGTCGGCATGGGTGGTGGCCAGTTCCTCGTCAAAGTGGAACACCAGCATGGCGTCAGCTCCGGCTTCGGCGAACAATTCCTCGCGCTGGTCCAGCGTCGTGAGGCGGAAGGGCGGCACATGCGGGGCGAAATGGCGGATTGGATGCGGATCGAAGGTGGCGATGATTGCCGGGCGGCCTTCGCTGCGCGCCCATTCCACCGCTTCGCGCACCACGGCCTGATGGCCCAGATGGAAACCGTCGAAATTGCCCAGCGCCACGATCGCGCCGCGCAGGTCTTCGGGGATCGGCTGGCGGTGGTCGAGGCGCATCAGGGGCGTTTCTCCAATGTGACGAAGGCGTAAGGCGGCCAGCCATCGGCGGCGGGATGCTCCTCGCGCGCTACCTCGTGCCACTCGGGGCCGGGATAGGGCATGGTCACGTCGCCCTGGGTATCTTCTTCATGCACTTCTGTGAGTTCAATGCGGGTGGCGAAGGGCAGGAACAGGGCGAAGATTTCCGCCCCGCCGATGATGGAGACATCGTCGTCCCCCGCCATTTTCAGCGCCTGCTCCACCGAGTGGGCCACTTCCGCGCCTTCGGCCTGCCATGCTTTATCGCGGGTGAGGACGATATGGCGGCGGCCCGGAAGCAGGCCGGGCAGGCTTTCGAAAGTCTTGCGGCCCATCACCATGGGCGTGCCCATAGTCAGCTGCTTGAAGCGGCGCAGGTCAGCGGAAATCTGCCACGGAACCTGCCCGTCCCGCGCAATCACGCCATTGCTGCCGCGCGCGACGATGAAGACAATATCCCGCGCCATCAGCGGATCACCTTGGTTACATGGCCCATCTTGCGCCCCTCGCGTGCCTCGCTCTTGCCATAGAGGTGGAGGTGGTTGGCCCCGTCGGCAAGGATCGGCAGCACGTCCAGCGCCTCATCGCCGATCAGGTTGCGCATCACCACATGCCGTCCGGCCAGCGCCGTATAGCCCAGGGGCAGGCCGCAGATCGCGCGGATGTGGTTCTCGAACTGGCTCGTTTCCGCGCCTTCGATGGTCCAGTGGCCGGAATTATGCACCCGGGGCGCCATTTCGTTGAACACCGGGCCTTCCGCCGTGGCGAAGAATTCGCAGGACAGCACGCCGACATAATCCAGCTCTTCCGCCATGCGCGCGGCGAAATGGCGGGCTTCGGCCACCTGCTCCAGCACCGGGGCGGAGGCGGGCAAGGTGGAGGTTGCCAATATGCCGCCGACATGGACGTTTTCGGCGCTGTCCCAGAAGCGCACTTCGCCATCCAGCCCGCGCACTAGAATGACGGAGAATTCGGCTCCGAAGGTAACGAAGCCTTCCAGCACGCAAGGCTGGCCGCCGATTTCCTGCCATAGCTGTGCGGGGTCTTCCCCGCCGGAGAGACGGATCTGGCCCTTGCCATCATAGCCAAGGCGATTGGTCTTGAGGATCGAGGGCGTGCCGATTTCGGTAATCGCCGCAGCAAGTTCCTGCACCGATTCGACCAGCGCGAAAGGCGCGGTCACGCCGCCGCATGCACGGGCGAAAGTCTTTTCGCTGCTGCGCGACTGGGCGATTTCCAGCACCTTGGGGCCTGGACGCAGGGGGGCGATGTCCGCGATCATCGCCAGCGGGCCGGCGGCGACATTCTCGAACTCATAGGTGATTACGTCGCACTGGCCGGCGAAATCGGCCAGGGCCTGCATATCGTGCCAGTCCGCCTGGGTCAGCTTTGCGGACACCTCGCCCGCCACGCTTTCCGCCTCAGGCGCGTAGATGTGGCAATTATAGCCGAGCTGCGCGGCCGCAACGGCCATCATGCGGCCGAGCTGGCCGCCACCGAGTATGCCGATCGTAGCGCCGGGAAGAAGCATGGGTGTGTGCTTTCAGTCGTCGGAAGGCTTCTCAGCCACCGATGCCGTATTGGCCGAACGCCAGGCCTTCAGCCTGTGCGAAAGGGCAGGGTCCGACAAAGCGAGAATCGCCGCGGCATGAAGCCCGGCATTGGTCGCGCCCGCTTCGCCGATGGCCAGCGTGCCCACCGGAATGCCCGCGGGCATCTGCACGATGGACAGCAGGCTGTCCTGCCCGGACAGAGCCTTGGACTTCACCGGAACGCCCAGCACCGGCAGGTGCGTAAGCGAGGCGACCATGCCCGGCAGATGCGCCGCGCCGCCTGCGCCCGCGATAATGACGTGGAAGCCCTGAGCCTCGGCGGAACGGGCGAAATCGAACATCCGTTCCGGCGTGCGGTGGGCGGATACGATTCGCGCATCATAGGCGACGCCCAGATCGTCGAGCACTGTGGCGGCGCATTTCATGGTCGGCCAGTCGGACTGGCTGCCCATGATGATCGCCACTTTCGGCGCAGTTGCTTCCCCCATCTTACCTGTCCTTCAGATAATGCCGTTCGCCCGGCGCCAGTGCCTCGTCGAAATCATAGACGATGGGCTGGCCGGTCGGGATTTCGAGCCCGGTGATATCATCGTCCGAAATGCCGGACAGATGCTTCACCAGCGCGCGCAGCGAATTGCCATGCGCGGCCACGATCACCGTCTTGCCCGCGGCAAGCTCAGGCAGGATCGTGTTTTCGTAATAGGGCAGCACGCGCGCGATCGTGTCCTTCAGGCTCTCGGTCGCGGGCACGTCGATCCCGGCATAACGCGGGTCTGCGGAAAGATCGAAGGGGCCGCCCTTGTCCATCGGCGGGGGCGGCACGTCAAAGCTGCGGCGCCACACCTTCACTTGCTCGTCGCCATGCTTGGCGGCGGTTTCCGCCTTGTCGAGCCCGGTCAGCCCGCCATAATGGCGCTCGTTCAGGCGCCAGTCCTTGGTTTCCGGCACCCACAGTCGGCCGCAATGGCGCAGCACGATGTGCAGCGTGCGGATCGCGCGGGTCTGCAGCGAGGTAAAGGCGCAGGTCGGCAACAGGCCCTTGGCCCCCAGCAGCTCGCCAGCGGCGCGCGCTTCGGCGATTCCCTGATCGGTCAGATCGACGTCCCACCAGCCGGTGAAACGGTTCTCCAGGTTCCACTGGCTCTGGCCGTGGCGGACGAGGATGAGGCTGGCGTGGGGAGTGGACACGGGCAATCTGCTCCTGGGATCGGTCGGGAGCACGTCGCCCTAGCTTTTCGAAGCCTCTTTGGGAAGGGCGGCGTTCTCCCCTTCCTGATCGGCGGGAGCAGCGGGGGCGCGGGTGTCCATTTCGCGGGACTGGGCTTTGCGGCGGCGCAGGTTTTCACGCAG
>MKUB01000010.1 GCA_001898545.1 Sphingomonadales bacterium 63-6
GGTGGCACGGCTGAGATCAGCGGCCACGGCATCCAGCGCGGCATCCTGGAATGTCAGGCGACCTTCGCTCCACTCGCCCACCAGGGTGGGGGCAATCGCATCGAGCTTATATTCGGCAGAGCCCGCCACATTGGTCAGGACATGGCCCGGATCGACGCGGACATTCTGCGCGCCCGGATTGAAGGCAACCGCGCCTTCCGAAACAGCAACCGTGGTCAGATCGCCGCTCAGCTTGACATCGAACACAGTCCCCAGATCGACCAGCTCGTTCCCGCCAACATCGACGCGGAAGGGTTTCGCCTCGTCATGGCGAATCCTGAACAGGGCCTGCCCTGCCTCGAGTTCGGCAAAACGCGGATCGCGATGGTCGAGTTCGATCCGGCTACCGCCTGCCAGCAGGACCGAGCTTCCGTCTTCGAGTGCAATCATGCGGGTCTCGCCGGGTGCGGTCTCAACCACATAGGCGCCCGGCTGCATCTGCCACAAGCCGACCGCGCCCAGCGCTGCCACCGATGCGGCCAATGCCCCGACAAACCACCGGCGGCGCATAATTCCGGGGGCGGGATCGTCATTTGCGGCTGGAACTGGCGTAGCAGGCTGAGCGGATCGCAAAGCCTCGGTCGCGTCAGCGGCAGCGGCCATCACCAGATCATAAGCTTCGGCATGGGCAGGGGCCAGGCTGAGCCACGCAGTAAAGCCATCCCAGTCCTCGAAGGTGGGATCAGCCGTGCGCGCGGCCCAGGCAGCGGCCTGGTCCAGAATTCGGTCGTCAAACGCCATGATTGGTGTCTCCTGGAATACAGACGGAGACGACCGCTTCATTCCTCATCAATTTTTTCCTTCAGCCGTGCCAGCGCGCGATACGCAGCGCGAAGATCGCTCTCCACAGTGCTCAGGCTCACGCCGAATTCCTCCGCCACCTGCCGCTGCGGAACGCCATCGACCCTGTGCCTGCGGAAGATCGCGGATTGCCTTTCGCCCAGCGCGGCAAGTGTCTCCGCCACCAGACGAGCCTGCTGGCGGGCAATGATCGCCCGGTCCGGCGAGGGAGCGTCAGAAACACCGGGAACCGCGCCCCCGGTCGTATCGACCCAGTCCTTCTCGCGCTTTTCCGCCTGCCGGGTTGAGCGATAGCGATCGATCATCAGCAGGTCCGCCGTGCGGAACAGATAGGACATGGGCGAGGAAATCGGCCCGGTCTGAGCCGCGCTGATCTTCAGCCAGACCTCATGCAGCAAATCCTCCGCACTCTCGCCCGCACCGCGCGCCGCGAAGAAGCGCAACAGGCGCTCGCGATTTTCGAGGAAGGTCGCCTCGAGACCTGAAGAAGGGCGAGATGCAGACAAGTGTCATCACCACATTAGTGCGAAGCGCCGCATATAGGTTCAACCGGCTGGAGAGGAAAGCGCAGCCTCGCACCGCGCGAAAATCCTTTACCCCGAACCGGGCCTATCCCCCGCATCCGGGGCGGGATGCCGCGAAATTCCGGTCGCGCCCATAGACGTCGGGCAGAATCTTCGCGCCCCCCTGCCCGTCGCTGACGGCAGTGAAATAGGCCACGTAGATCGGAAGCGGGCGGGCGAGATTGACCACGGTGGATTCGCCGGATGCGACAATCGCATCCACTTCCTCGCGCGTCTTGACGCCTTCCAGCAGCGTCACCGCATAGCCGATCGCGTTATCGGTGCGGATGCAGCCATGGCTGAATGCCCGGACATCCCGCTCGAACAGGTTCTTGCTGGGCGTATCATGCATATAGACGCTGTAGGGATTGGGCATGACCAGCTTCATCTGACCCAGCGAATTGTTCGGCCCCGGCCGCTGGCGATAGCGCCCTCCACCCCAGACATAGCCGCGCGCGCGGGCCGTAGCCGGGCTGCGGCGCACCAGCGCCCCCACGCTTTCGCGCACAATGCTGGCCGGAATTTCCCACCAGGGGTTGAGATTGACGCTCGTGATTGTCGTATTGAACACCGGCGTCGGCGTGGATTTCTTGCCGACGATCACTTTCCATGTGCCCACCTTGCCGCCATCGCGCCAGAGGTCGGCTTCGAAAGCGGCGGTGTTCACCAGCACATGATCTTCCCCGAGCGAGCGCGGCATCCAGCGCCAGCGCTCCATGTTTCTGGCAAGGGCCGAACGCACATTATCGTCCGTTGCCTTGGCATAGGCCGCGTGAAGCGCGGTATATTCCGGATCGCGCGGGCGCATGCTGGCGAAGAAGGCGTCGAGCGTTCCGGCCTGGAGCGATCCGGCAAGCAGGCCGGCCACATCCACGGTCTTATCCGTGTCCACGATGTTCCAGCCCTTGCGTTCGGCAGCCGTGGCGCAGCCGAGCAGGTGCATCTGCGCCAGCCTGAGTGCAAGATCGTCCGCCGCCGTAGCAATGCCCTCACCCGCGCCCGCAGCCTCGGCCTTCTCCAGAGCGGCGGTTGAAAGCACCGGCAGGGCATCCATGGGCGCCATTGCCACCCAGCGTTTGAGTATTGAGAGATTCGCGGGCGTCCATGCGGAAGACTGGGCTATGGCGGGCGCACCCGTTGCCAGCATCATCACTGCAACCATCGCAAGCAAGGCTCGCTTCATCGCCACTCCTTTTCGCGCGCGTTGCATAGCCATACTCGCGGGTTACATCAGACGAAACGCATATTCGGGATCGCACCATGAATTTTAACCGGCGCCATTTTCTTGGTGCCGCCTTTGCCGGAGCAGTTGGCTTGGCTTCGCCGCGCGCATTTGCCGCAGTGAAGAACGATACCCAGCCTGATCTGCTGCCCCGCGCGCTGGCCGCACTTAACGAACATCACAATTCCATTCTCCGCCGCGATGTGATCGGCCTCGTCGATTTTTCGCATCACTCGCGCGAGCAGCGCTTCCAGATCGTCGATCTCGGCAATGGCCGCGTGCTGGCATCTTATCTCGTCGCCCATGGACGGGGCTCCGACCCCGCGAACAGCGGCTGGGCCACGCGCTTTTCCAATCGCCCCGGCTCCAATGCTTCCTCCGAAGGCAGCTTCCGCACCAGCGACACCTATTACGGCAAACATGGCAAGTCGCGCCGGCTGATCGGGCTCGATCCGCAGAACGACCTGGCGCTGCAACGCGCCATCGTGATCCACGGCGCCGATTATGTCGCGCCATCCCTGGTCGCCGCGCAAGGCCGCATCGGCCGCAGCCAGGGCTGTTTCGCGCTGGAGCGCAAGCTGGTGAATGAAGCGATGGACCAATTGGGCGCGGGCGCGCTGTTGTTCGCGGCCAGCTGATATACGAACCGGGGGCCGGATCAGCCGCCCTTCCCCCGCGCCAGCAGCTTCGCCCAATCGACCCGCGCCAATGCCACCAGCGCGGCGATCATGGCCAATTGCAGCGCGATGCCCGGCGGGCTCGACAGATTAGCCGCCAGAAGCTCCCCGAAAGAGGATTGCCTGACCTCCTTCGCACTATAGGCATAGATCGAATAGGAAACGATCCGGCCCGCGAAGAAGGCCGCCGTGAAGCCCAGCAAGCGCATGCCCGCAAGGCCCGCCGCCTCGAACAATTGCGCCGAGGGCAAGGGCGAGAGGGCGAACAGCCCCAGCGCCGCAATGCCGCCCTTGCGATTACGCTCAAACGCCTCCCGCACGGCGGCCAGATTGGCGCGCGTCTTTTCCGACACATGCCTGCCCAGCAGGCGGAAGGCATGGGCCAGCAGAAACCGGCCCGATGCCGCGGCCAGTGCCCCCACCAGAATGATGGCGGGCACCGGCATATCCGAATTGAGACCGTACAGGACGATGATCGACCATGTCGGCGGCCCGAAGGCCGGCATGAGGTTCACCCCAAAGACGATCCCGAACAGGATCAGATAGGGGATTAGCCCGTCCATGCAGGCTTTATTGGCGCGGTTTCATCCCATAGGGAAGTTCGGAATTGAACGCCTCCACTCGCTCGATCTTGCCATTCCTGAAGCGGAACAGCTCGACCACCTGGAAGCTGTGCGGATAAGTGCCCGCAGCCCCGCCGACAGCCGGGAAATCCTCGAAGGTGCGATAGACGATCAACCCGCGCTTTTCGTCCACGGCCAGCACTTCACGGTCACGCACCTGCTCCAGGCTGCTCAGCACCGGGCCGCCGAAGGGCGAGGCGCAATCGCCCACATCTTGTCCGTTCACGGCCCAGCGGCATTCCGCCGAAATTCCGGCAGGAGCCTTCGCCCCCTTGGTATTCATCGCCTTGTAGAAGGCCTCCGTCGCCGCGCGCATGGCCTTGGCGCTGGTCCGCTCCGCCGGGGCGAGTTCCGCAAATGCGGTGCCGCCATTGGGCTCTGCATATGGCGGGCCATATTCCTTGCGTCGGATCAGCACATCGATGGAGCCGACCTTCTTGCCGTCATAGGCGACGGTGAACGCCCCCCAGGCGGGCTGGCCATGCTCCTCGATCCGGCCGATCCACACGCCCTTGCCCGCCTTGGCATCGGCAATGACGAGCGGATTGGCATCGACCATGGTCACTCCGGCCCAGATCCCCTCGCCCACGCGAATGCCTACGCTGTTCTCGGCATAGCCCACCTTGGGCGCCCAGTTCACATCGTGCCACTTGTTGCCCGCGAAGCTGCCCACGACCTGGCGCGTGGTCTGGTCCACACAGGCATCGTCGCATTCGGACGGCTTGGGCGCATAGGCCGGCATTTTCGAATCCGGCCGCCAAAACGGGTTGTTCTTGAAATAGGGGACGTAAGTGAACACCGCCTCGATCCGCTGGATTTCGGCATTCTTGATGCGGAAGGCTTCCAGCAGGGTAATGGTGTTCGGCCATTTGAGCGCGGTCTTCATTTCGCGGCCGTTGGTGAGCAGATAGCGGTCCCACTCATTGGCATGGTCGAAGAAACCGCGGCCAACCACCACGCCGCGTTCCTCGTCCACGATGAAGAAATCGCGGCGGACGCGCTTGTTGATCCGGTAGATGCCCAGTTCGAATTGCGCGCGGCAGCCCGAAGCGAGCGCGGCGGCGTTTCCGCCCGGGTCACCCGGAGTGGGCGCAGTAGTGGAAATTCCGTTCTCCAGCCGCCCGCAATCGTCGGAGAAAGGCGCGAAGACCTGCCCGTCATTCACTTCCACCGTATCGAAATAGGAATCGGCAATGGCCAGCATACGCTCACGCGAGCGGCGCTGTTCGGGGGGCAGGATTTCACTGAATTCGGGATCGTGAACCATCTTGCTCACATCGCCGAAGGGCGCGGGAAGCGCGGTCTTGCGGTGGACGACGCTTTCCACCTCGTCGATCTTGCCGTCTTTCACATGGATGCGCACGGCATAGATCGCAGGCGCGCCGTTTTCCTTCACCGACCCGAACCAGGCCGCATTGCCCGTGACCTTGTCAGCCAGTTCCAGGCCCACTTGATCGACGGCGGTAACCGTCTTCCACAGGCCCTGCCCGACCTTGATGGGCACGTTATTCTCGGTGAACACGACATTCGCCGCGAATGGCGCCTTCGACGGGTCCTTGGCCGCCAGCGCCGCCATATGGTCGCGCAGCAGGCCGATCAGGCAATCCCGCTCACAGGAACGGTCGGGCACCGCGCTTTCCTCACCTGCCGCCTGCGCCAGTGCGGGCGCTGCGGGCAAAAGGGCAGCCGATGCGGCAAGCGCCGCCAGCATGGTCCGATGAAAACGCATCCTCAATTCCCCTGATTATTATTTCCTGCCTGCGGCGGCATCCTGATAATCTTCGTTGGCGCGCGCAATGAGGTAGCCGTGGATCGCATCCACATCCTCTTGCTTCAGCACATCGGCGAAGCTGGCCATGCCCTTCTCGCGATAGATGCCTTTCAGCACGATATCGCTGAAGAGGTCATGCGCTTCCTTGTCCATCCAGCGCAGATCCTTCACCCCACCAATCGCGCCTTCGCCATGGCAGCGCACGCAGGTCTGGGCATAAAGCTCGCGCCCGCGCGTCACTTGCGCTTCCGTCGCGGTAAGCCGGGGCGGCGCGGGAAGCTGCGATGGCGGCGGCATCGGCGGCAGGGTCACACCCTTGGCGTCCAGCTTGAACACCAGCAGCTTGGCCGTGGCTGTGCGGAATGGGCCGTTCTTGTTGAGATTATAGACGGGTGAGCCGCCCCAACCGGCATTGATCGCGATATATTGCTCGCCATCGATCATATAGGTGATCGGCCCGGCAACCGGCGCCTGGTCGATATTCATCTCCCACAGCTTCTTGCCATTGTCCGCGCGGTAGATCGCCAGCGTCTTGTTGATCGTGCCCTGCACCAGCAGATTGCCCGCCGTGGAAAGGACACCGCCAGAGCCGGGTATGCCGTAATCGACGCGCCATTTCTCGGTCTGGGTCTTGGGGTCCCAGGCGAGCAGATAGCCCTTCTCATTGGCCACGGCTTCAGCCTGCAGCTTCGCCCGCAATTCCTGCTCATTGCCATAGGCCTGGCCGGAATTGCTGCGTCCCTTGATGTAGCGATAGGCGCCGTCTTCCGCCCGCGCATAGACGGAACCCTGTTCCTGAGCGGAGAAATACATCAGGCCGGTGAGCGGGCTGTAGCTCATCGGATGCCATGTGTGGCCTGCCATCCAGCTCGGGCTCATCAGATGGGGCGTGGTAGTATTATGCGCGCCGGGCTGCAGCACCGGCCGGCCGGTCTTCATGTCGATATGGCTGGCCCATGTATTGACCGAGACATAGGACTTGCCGGAAATCAGCTCGCCCGTCTTGCGATCGATCACATAGAAGAAGCCGTTCTTGGGCGCCTGCATCGCCACTTTGCGCTGCTTGCCCTTGATCTTCATGTCGGCCAGCACGATGGGCTGGGTGCAGGTGTAATCCCAATCCTCTTCGGGCACCATTTGATAGTGCCACTTGTACTCGCCCGTGGTCGCGCTCACCGCCACCATGGAGCAGAGGAACAGATTGTCGCCCTTCCCCTCGCTGCGGAAGTGCCACATATGCGGCGCGCCATTGCCGGTGCCGATATAGACCGTGTCGAGTTCGGGATCGTAAGCGAAGGCATCCCAGGCATTGCCGCCCGCGCCCGCTTCCCAGAACTTGCCGAACCAGGTCGGCTGGGCGATCTTCATCGCGCTGTCGGATGCTTCCCCATCCGGGCCCTTGGCCGGATCGGTGGGCACGATGTAGAACTTCCAGAGCTTCTTGCCCGTTTCCGCATCCCATGCGGTGACGAAGCCGCGCGATCCGTAATCCGCGCCGCCATTGCCGATCACCACCTTGCCGTCATAGACGCGCGGCGCACCGGTGATGGAATATTCCTGCCCTTCGGGGAAGGTCTGGCTGGTCCAGATTTCGTGCCCGTCCTTGGCATCGATGGCGATCAGGCGGCCATCCAGCGCCGCGATATAGATCTTGCCGTTCCACGCCGCGATCCCGCGCGCCGAAGGGCCGCAACAGGCCAGCCGGGCCCATTCGGGGCCGACCTTGGGGTCAAAGGTCCACAGCTTGCGCCCGGTCTTGCCGTCATAGGCAGTGACGACGTTATAGATGCTCTCGTTATAAAGCACTCCGTCCACCACCAGCGGGCTGGCCTGCACCCCGCGATAGGTTTCCAGATCGTCATACCAGGCAAGGCCGAGGCGCTGCACATTGCCGTCATTGATCTGCTTGAGCGGTGAGAAGCGCTGCTCGTCCCAGGTGCGGCTATAGCTCATCCAGTCGCCGACATTGGCTTCGGCATCCGCATTGCGCAGCCGTTTGCCATCGACCGGGCCCGCGCTGACAGAGGCGGTCTGGAAAGTCAGCGCGGCAGCACAGCCGAGCAGCAGCCCCATCCGCGGGAACAGGCCGAACACCTTGGTAGAGGAGTTCATCGCGCGCGCCGGGGCGGCTGCGTGGCGAGCGTCAGATTCTTGCGGTCGATCGTCCATTCGGAATCGCGGCACAATGTGCAATCCTCTCCAACGAACCAGCGGCCCGCGAGTTCATCCCCGCGCAACTGCCAGTCGAGCCAGGCGAGCACGGCCTGTGCCGCTTTCCCGCCATTGGGTTCATTATATGTGCCCTCGTGAGTGACATCGATATTGATCACTGCGGCGGGAACATGCGGCAGATGCCGATAATCGTCCATCCCGTTGGGATAGGCGATATCAGTCGGCCCGCCGAGCACGTAGAGGATCGGCACATCCACCTTGTCAAGCAGGCTCTTGTCCGCCTTCATCTCCCCCTGCGCGGGCACATCGGGATCGAGGATACCGCTGTTCATGATGACCAGCGTGGAAACGCGCGGATCGCCCGCAAATTTGATCGCCTGAATACCCCCGCAGGAATAGCCCGACACCGCCACTTTGTCCGTCGCGATGCGGCCCTTGAACGGGCTGCCTGCGCGGCGGTTCTCGGCGATTGCCCAGTCGATTGCCTCGCTGAGCTGGGTTGATTTGGTCTTGTCGCGATGGAGTGCCCAGTCCTCGGGCTTCATGGCAACGCCCGGCCCGCTGAATATGCCGCCCGGCGCGATCACCAGATAGCCGTGGGAGGCGATCTCCAGCAGGTGCTGGCGGGATGACGCCGCATCTTCCGTGCAGGCGCCGTTACCGAATACGTAGATCGGCATTTTCCGCTTGCCGAGCGCGGAAAGATCGGCGGGTTGATAGATCGTCTGCCCCGGCAAACCAGCCAGTTGGTGCTTGATCGGGCGATAGGGGCCCGTGCCGGTGCTGTCAGGCTTCGCGCCGTCGATCATGAACTGCGCCGCCGCCTGCGCGGCGAGATCGGCCGCAACCGGATTTTCCGGCTTATCCTGCGCCCAGGCCGCTCCGGCCGTGGCCAGAGCGACAAGAGCGAGAGCGGCAGGAGCGAGAGGCAGAGCCGTCCACGAATTGCACAGATTGCGTTTCATTGTCCGGCTCTCCCTCTTCGCTTTTATTATCGCATTATCGTACCGCTATCCCGATCAGAAGCGGCGCTTGACCGAAACCGCCCATTCACGCGGACGGCCCGGCTGGCCGAGTGCGAACCAGCCATTGTAGAGCTTGTTCAGATAATAGAAGTTATCGAACAGATTGGTAACTTCAAGCGCGACCGACCAGTCCCGATCCTCGGTCTGATAGGTCAGGCGGGCATTGGCCAGCGTGTAGCTATCGACCTTGGAAATCTCGTTACAGGCGAAGTTGCCGCAATAGCCGGGGGTATAGGCCACGTCGATCCGCGGGGTCAGCGTGCCCGCATCGCCGAGCAGGATTTCATACTGCGCGCCAATGCTCCACTTCCAGTCGCCAATGCCCGGGCGGCTGGAGCCGACCACGATCGAGGTCGTCGGATAATTGACCTTGGTGAATTCGAAATCGGTGAGGCTCAACGATCCGTCGATGCTCAGCCCTTCGAAGGGACGCAGGCTTGTTTCGAGTTCAAAGCCCTTCACCCGTGCATCGCCCAGGTTCAGATACTGGCCGCACAGGCCTTCCACGCCGCCCTTGTCGACCGGCAGGGGATTGCCCGCTTCGTCAAGGCAGGTCTGCGGCGTGCCCTGATAACCGACATAATCCATGTAGAAGGCAGAGGCATTGATCCGCAGGATGCGGTCGAACAGATCGGCCTTGAAGCCTACTTCATAGGAATTCAGCTTTTCCGGCCCGAAGGAGCGGATCTGGTAATAGCTGTAGGGACGCGGCGCCACGCCGCCTGCCTTGTGACCGGTGGCGAACTGGGCATAGGCCATCACGTCAGGCGTGACCTTGTAGGACAGCACCGCGCGGTAATCGACGATGGTTTCCTTGTAGCTGCCGACCTGCCCGCTCAGCGGGTTGGCCGGGTTGCTCAGCGGCAGGTAATCGCCCACGCCATCCGGGTTGTAGCGGCCATAGGTGTAATCCTTCTGCTCGCTGGTCACGCGGATGCCGCCTTCCAGCGTCAGGCCCGGCGCCAACTGCCATGCGGCGTTACCGAAGCCTGCCCACACGGTCATATCGGCCGTGTCATCGTTGATGAAGGAGAAGGTCGGCTTCTGTGCCGTGCCGAAGCCCGAGAAGGGCGAATGGATGCGGCCATTGTAACGCGTGCTGGCGTCATAATAGATGCCGCCCACGGTGACATTCAGCGCGTCTTCCATGAAGTTGCCCGAAAGGCGGACTTCCTGGCTGAACTGCTTGTGGCTGAAATAGCTGGGCACCGCGCCGATGAAGGCCACCGGCGAGTTGTCATTATCGTCCGAGCTGAACGAGTCATAGGTGCGATAGCCGGTGATCGACTTGAAGGCGATATTATCGGCCACTTCGTAATCGACCACGCCCGAAATGCCCCAGCCCTCAACCTGGTTGGCAGGCTTGGTATATACCGGGCCATTCGGAGCGCCCGGCGTCGCCGCCGCATCGACCGCGCGATAGGTCACGCCCGGATCGTAGAAATTGGCATAGCTGGCGAAGGGATCGTTCAGAACCGCATTCGGCCGGCGATACTGGCCATAGGTCACGAAGCGATTGTCGAACGGAACGCCCTGATAGGCCAAGCTGCCGTTCTGGCGATTGGTGACTTCGGCGCTGGCGATCAACGTGGAGGCCGGGGTTTCCGACGTATCCTTGGTGTAATCGCCGGTCAGGTTGATTTCCAGCGGGCTGCCCTGCGGCGCAATGCGCAGCGATCCGCGCACCGCGAACATGGATTGCGCGCCCAGCGTGCCCAGCTTGCAATCGCCGCTGGCCAGCTGCGGGATCGCCGCCTGCGAAGGATCGATCGCGCTGGTGCCCGGCTGGACATAGGGATCGGTCGGGTTGAGGCAGGCATAATCGTAGCGCGTGACATAGCCGTCACGGTTGCGCATCACGCCGGTGACGCGAGCGAAGACGGCATCTTCCACAACCGTGAAGTCCGCGCTGGCCTTCATGTCCACGCGATTGAACGCGCCCATGGTGGCTTCCACGAAACCGCCTTCGCCCTGCGGCTTGCGGGAATAGAGCTTGATGGCGCCGCCCTGCGAATTCATGCCGGCAAGCGTGCCCTGCGGGCCGCGCAGCACTTCCACGCGTTCCAGATCGGTCAGGTCGAAAGCAGAGGCCGTGACGGTGCCGAAATAGATGTCATCCACATAGATGCCGACGCCCGGCTCCACCGAGGGGCTCTGGTCCGCCTGGCCAACGCCGCGGATATAGGCGCGCATGGAGGCGCCGGAACCCGAGGGGTTCTGCTGCAGCAGCACGTTGGGCGCCTGGGCCGCGATGTCGGTCAGCTTGGTCTGGCTGCGTGCTTCCAGCATCTCGCCGCTGACAGCCGTGATCGACAGCGGCGTATCCTGGACATTCTGTTCGCGCAGCTGCGCGGTAACGACAATCACATTGGCGTCGTTGGAATTGTCATCCTGCGCAATTGCAGGAGTCGCTGCCATGGAAATGCCGAGCGCGAGCGCGGCGATGGAAGTGCGCGACTTGAACACGGTGTTACGCGCGCCAAGCGAATGGCTTGTCCGGGACATCCTCAATTTTCCTTCTCCCACGCCATCCCGCCCAAGGATGCGCTCATTTCGGCGCATCACCTGACCGTTACGGCTTCATTTTGCTCTGCACGCGCCTTTTAGGCACACGCCGGTAGGGGCATCGTCTTGCCTTTTCCGCGCTCCCCCTTACCCTTGCACGCCGGGGGAGGCTTTGACTGATGTGGAGTGATGGCTTGCCGCAATTGGAAGCGCTACCGGGCGAAGTGATCGGCCCGGACGTGGATTTGCGGCGCGTGGAGGAAGAACAACGCTATCTGATGTGGACTCAGGTGGCGCGCAGGTCGTTTCCCGGCCTTACGGTGCGTTTTGAAGGGAATACACCCGATTCCGGCATGATCCGGCGCATTCCCATCAGTTCCGGCGATCTGTTCGAAATCGAATCCGCCCCCGCCGAAGTCAATTTCCGCCCTTCTCCTTCCGCCGACGGCGCTTTCATTTCCATCATGGTCCAGGCCGAAGGTTCCACCATGGTCCAGCAGGGCCAGCAGCGCAGCGGCCTGTCCAAGGGGGATATGTGCCTGCTGGACGAGGCATGCAGCTTCAAGATCGTGGGCGAGGACTGGAGCCGGATCTGCTTCCTGCGCCTGCCGCGCCTGCAGGTATTGGCCCGCCATCCCCAGCTTGAACGCTATTTCGCATCGGCCATGCCCTCTTCCGATGCGGGCACCAGGCTGCTGGCCGATCTTCTCCTGCGCCTGTTCTGGGACGCCCCATTGCTCAGCGAGGCGCAGCACCGCGCAATGCTCGGCGGGCTGATCCATATGCTGGGCGTGGCCAGCCCCCGTCCGGTGGACAGCGCCGAGCATGACTGGCGCGTTCGCCGCGCGGTTGATTTCATCGAACAGAATCTGGCCCTGCCCGGCCTTTCAGCGGAGGACGTCGCGCGGGACCAGCGCATCAGCCGCCGCCGGCTGGACCAGATCATGCAGGAAAAGCTGGGCCGCTCGATTGCGGCCTGCCTCTGGACCCGCAGGCTGGCCCAGGCCGCGCAGGATTTGAGGGACCCCGCAAGGGCGAGCGAATCGATTGCGCAGATCGCCTTTGCCAACGGCTTTGGCGATGCCGCCCATTTCACCCGCGCCTTCAAGCGGCGATACAGCGTCACGCCGGGCCAATGGCGGGTGATCTGAAGCGCTGAACTCTCCCCTCTCTGCCTCGGTCAAGCAGGAGTTCCAAATAGGACCAGTTGCACCCCTTTTCTTGTGCGCCCGCGCGTCTATCATGACGCGTTCCGCACGAGAGGCGGGTCGAGGAAATGGGGAGAGAGCACGATGGCTGACCGCTTGCGCGGCCGGTGCCAGGATTTATGCGGCAAATGGACGGCGAAGGCCCTGAAGGGGCTGATGCTGGCCAGCTGCATCGGGGGGCTCAGCGCCGCCCATGCCGCGGCGGCCGATATTCCGATCAATGGCAGCCGGGTCTTTCCCGAAAGCATCAGCGCCGATCTGGATGGCAACATCTATATCGGCAGTGTGAGCGGAACCGTCTATCGCGTTGAGAGCGAAGGCAAGACCGCGGAACCCTGGATCGTTCCCGGTCCGGAAAACGGCCTTACATCGCTGTTCGGCGTTCTGGCCGATGAAAATCGCGGCCTGCTGTGGGTCTGCAACAATCCGCCCTTCGGCGGCCCGCCCCCGCCGGGCGCGAAGTCCGGGCTCAAGAGCTTCGATCTCCAGTCCGGCGAATTGACGGGCACTTACGATTTTCCCGGTGAAGGCCCCTTCGCCTGCAATGACATCACGATCCGCAATCTGGCCGATCTCTATGTCACCGACACTTCGGGCGGGCGCATCTTCCACCTGGCACCCGATGCCGAGAAGCTGGAGCTGTTCGCGCAAGACCCGGAACTGGTCGGCGTGGATGGCATCGCCGTTTCCGGTGACGGCACGATCTATATCAACAATGTCCGCATGAACCTGGTCCAGCGCGTGAATTTGAAAACGGATGGCAGCTATGCGGGCCTGACCAATCTCGCCTTGTCGGAACCCGTCAACGGGCCCGACGCGCTGCGGCTGGTGGGCGGCAATCTCTTCCTCCAGGCCGAAGGGCCCGGCGGGCGCGTGACCTATGTGGAAGTGGAAGGCGACAAGGCCCGGATCATCCCCATCCGCACCGGCCTCGATTCCTCGCCCGGCGTCACCCATGTCGATGGCGTGGTCTATGCCACCGAAGGCAAGATCGGCTATCTGTTCGACCCCGCGCTGAAGGACAAGAACCCCGATCCCTTCATTATCCGCGCCTTCCCTCTGCCGGAGCTGCCGTGATGAACCGCGTTCTGATCCTCGCGCTGGCAGGCGCCGCGATAGCCCTGCCCCAACCCGCTGCCGCACAGAAGCTGTCGGAAGCCCAGATCAATGCTCAGGCCGATGCGCTCACCGCGCGGGTCGAAAAGCTGGAAGGCACCCGCGCCGTGAAGAAGCTGCAGCGCGCTTTCGGCTATTATGTCGATCGCGGCTTGTGGGGCGAAGCGGCCGATCTGTTCACCGATGACGGCACGATCGAGATCGGCATGGACGGCGTCTATGTCGGCAAGACCCGTATTCGCGAATATCTCAAGCTTCTGCATGGCGGGCAGGAAGGGCTGATCTACGGCCAGCTCAACGAATGGGTCACGCTCCAGCCCTCCGTCGAAATCGCGAAGGATGGCCGCACGGCCACTGCGCGCTGGCGCGATCTGGGCATGCTGGGCCAGTACAAGAAGCATGCCGAATGGCGCAACGGCATTTACGAAAACCGCTATGAAAAGGGCGCTGACGGGATCTGGCGGATCAAGTCGCTGCATCTCTATGTCAACTTCCTCGCCCCCTATCAAAAAGGCTGGGCACGGCTGACGCCGGGCGAAGGACTGGTCCAGTCCGAAGCATCGAAGGCCTATCCGGCGGATCGTCCGCCCACGGTCAGCTACAAACCCTTCCCCGAAGTTCAGGTGCCGCCGTTCCAGGCGCCCAATCCTGCGACCGGCAAGCCGGTGAAGGGAGGCAAGTGATGCGTCGTTTCAAATCCATGCAGGCCCTGATCCTGGCCACGGCAGCCCTTGCCTCCGCCACCCCCGCCCTCGCCCAAAGCCCCGTCTCCCAAAGCCCCGAAGCCCGCCTTGCCGCCTATCGCGACCGGGTGGAGCGGCTTGAAGCCCAGGACGCGGTCGAGAACCTTCAGGCCGATTACGGATATTATTTCGACAAGGGCCTGTGGGACGATGTGGCCGATCTATTCAGCAAGGACGGCAGCTTCGAATATGGCCAGCGCGGCGTCTATATCGGGCGCGAGCGTATCCGCCGCGCGCTGTTGCTGTTCGGCCCGAATGGCCTCGCGCCTGCCCATCTCAACAACCACATGCAGCTGCAAAGCGTCGTGGTGGTATCGAAGGATGGAAACAGCGCCACGGGCCGCTGGCAGGGCATGGTGATGTTGAGCGAACCGGGCCGCAATGGCGTCTGGGGCGTCGGCATCTACGAGAACAAATATGTGAAGGAAGGCGGCGTCTGGAAGATTTCCAGCCTGCATTTCTATCCCACCGCGCTGACCGATTACGATCTGGGCTTCATGAAATCGACCCTGCCGATGGAGGGGATGAGCGCCTTGTTCCCGCCCGACAGGCCGCCGACGGAAGTCTATCGTACGCTGCCGGGCAATTACATTCCGCCCTTCAGCTTCGATCACCCGGTAACGGGCAAGTCCCTGAAAGACCTGCCGCAACCGCCCGATGATGTGCTGGGGAGAAAGTGATGAAGATGCGAATTCTTCTTGCGGCGAGCCTTCTGGCTGCCACCACCGCCCTCTCCACTCCCGCCATCGCGCAGGACAAGACTGCCGGGCAGAAGCTCGACCAGCTTGAATCCCGCATCACCCGGCTGGAAGATCTCAACCAGATCGAGATCCTCCAGCGGACCTATGGCTATTTCGTGGACAAGGGCCAGTGGACCCAGCTTTCCGAGCTGTTCACGGACGATGCCACGCTGGAAATCGGCGGCAAGGGCCTGTTCCTGGGCAAGGCCCGCGTGCTGGAATATATGCAGACCGCCTTCGGCCCCGATGGTGCGAAGCCCGGTATGCTGGCCAATCACATGCAGTTCCAGCCCGTGCCGGACATCTCGGCCGACGGGAAAACCGGCTGGGTCCGCAGCCGCGCCTATGTGATGAGCCTGGGCGGCTGGGGCCTGCCGCTTTACGAAAACGAATATCGCAAGGGTGAGGACGGCATCTGGCGGATCAGCCGCCTGTCGGGGCCCTTCACCATGTATTCCAGCTGGGAAGGCTGGGGTAAGAATGCGCTGAACAATACCTGGCCGGACAAGTTCGATCCGCCGCCGGACCTTCCGCCTTCTACGATCTATCTGACCTATCCGGCCTATTACATCGTGCCCTATCATTACCCGAACCCGGTAACCGGCAAGGCGTTCAAGCCCGATATGGACGAGGTCGGCGCCTATCACCGCCCGCCCGGCACTCCTGAACAGGCGGCTGCGCTCAAGGTCGGCCGTATGGTCGATGGAACCCAGCCGATTGCCGAACCGCCCAAGGACTGATCCTACATGCCTTTCCGCAAACGCCCCACTGCGCTGGCTGCGGGCCTTCTGGCCCTGTTCCTGGCGGTTTTCACCTTGCAGGCCGGGAGCCCCGCCATTGCGCAGGGCCCGGCCAGCCTGCTCGCCAACCCGCCTGCCGATGCCTGGCCGAGCGACGGGCGCGACTATACTGCCCAGCGTTATAGCCCGCTGACGCAGATTAACCTGCAGAATGTCGGCCAGCTCGGCCTTGCCTGGTATGCCGATCTCGACACTTATCGCGGGGTCGAAGGCACGCCGATCTATGCCGACGGGGTGCTGTACAACACCCTCGCCTGGAACATCACCACGGCCTATGACGCGAAGACGGGCAAGCCCTTGTGGACCTTCGATCCCAAGGTGCCGCGCGAATATGGCCGCTATGCCTGCTGCGAGCCTGTCTCGCGCGGGCTGGCCATGTGGAACGGCAAGATCATCATCGCCACGCTGGACGGGCGGATGATCGGGCTGGACGCCAAGACCGGCAAGCAGATCTGGTCCACCCAGACTTTCGACCATGACATGCCCTATTCCATCACGGGCGCGCCGCGCGTGTTCGATGGCAAGGTGGTGGTCGGCCAGTCGGGCGGCGATCTGGGCGTGCGCGGCTTCGTGATCGCGCTGGATGCCGATACGGGCCAGAAGCTCTGGAAGTTCTTCCTCGCCCCCGGCAACCCGGCTGACGGCCCGGATGGAGAGGCTTCGGATTCCATCATGGAGATGGCCCGCAAGACCTGGCACGGCGAATATTGGAAGCTGGGCGGCGGGGCAAATGCGTGGGACTCCATCGCTTACGATCCGGCTAACAAGCTCGTCTTCGTCGGCACCGGCAATGGCTCGCCCCTCTCGCGCTATCACCGCAGCGAGAACAAGGGCGACAATCTGTTCGTCTGCTCCATCGTCGCGCTGCATGCCGATACGGGCGCCTATGCCTGGCATTACCAGATGGTGCCCGGGGAAGACTGGGATTACACCTGCACCTCCTCCATCATCAGCGCGGACCTGAAAATCGGCGGCAAGATGCGGCAGGTGATCATGCAGGCGCCGAAAAACGGCTTCTTCTATGTGATCGACCGCAAGACCGGGAAACTGATCAGCGCGGAAACGCATGTGAAGGTGAACTGGGCCTTCGGCATCGACAAGAAGACCGGCCGCCCCATCGAGAACCCGGAAACCCGCTATGGCGTCGATCCGGTGCTGGTCTATCCCGGCCCCGGCGGCGCGCATAACTGGTTCCCCATGGCGTTCAGCCCGCGCACCAAGCTGGCCTATTTCCCGTCCTATCAGTCGGGCATGGTCTATGCGCTGGACCCGAACTTCAAGCCGCAGCCCTTCCGCTCCAATGCGGGCTGGGGCGGCTATACGGGCGAAGCCATGCAGAAGCGCATGAAGCTGATGGAACAGGCCAATGCGGACGAGAAGGCATGGCTCACCGCCTATGATCCGGTGAAGCAGAAAATCGCCTGGCAGGTGCCCCTGCCCCGCCACGGCAATGGCGGTGTCTTCGTCACCGCTTCCGACCTCGTCTTCGAAGGCACCACCAAGCAGACCTTCGCCGCTTTCGATGCGAAGAGCGGCAAGGTTCTGTGGGAATATCCGACGCAAAGCGCGCCCGTTTCCGGCGGCATCACCTATGAGCTGGACGGCGTGCAATATGTCGCCATCAATGCCGGCTGGGGCGGCGGCGCCGCGCAGATCGAGCGCGGGGCGGGCATCGAACTGCCGCGCGCACCGGCCCGCCTGCTGGTGTTCAAGCTGGGCGGCACGCAGCAGCTTCCCCCGCTGGCCAAGGCAGAGGCGATCCCCAACCCGCCCCCGCTGCGCGCCAGCGAAGCCTCGGTTGCACGCGGGGCGGAGCTGTTCGCCAATACCTGCGCGCTGTGCCACGGGGCCAATGCCAAGGGCGGCGTGAAGGATCTGCGCCACATGACCATGGAAACCCACGGCAAGTTCAACGACATCGTGCTGAAGGGCATTTATCAGGACAAGGGCATGTCGAGCTTTGCCGACATTCTGAAGCCTGACGATGTGGAGGCGATCCACAATTACCTGATCGCCCGCGCCAACGAGGATTGGGGCGGCGACTGACGCCCCTTTCGCCCCGCCCCGGTGCCGCGCGCATCGGGGCGAGCATTCCGTCCAGGTGCAATCCGCGTCCATGGACAAAGTCATCCTTGCCCTCAAATCCCCTGATCGCCTAGCAAGCCATCCAAACAATGGATGGGAGGGGTTTCGATGCAGGGGATTCTCAATGGCCGCAGCGCCATCGCGCTGGGTGCTTCGGGCATAGCCATAGCTGTCGGCGCGTTTTCTCTGGCGCCGCGCACCACGGCAGCGGAAACCACATTCGACAGTCAGGTGGCACAGGGCCGCACCGCCTATGCGGAACATTGCGCCGCCTGCCACGGCGGTAATCTGAACGATGGCCCCTTCGCCCCCGCGCTGAAGGATGCATCCTTCCAGGCCAAATGGGGCGGCGGCGGGGCGGACAAGCTCTATGAGTATATCCACACCACCATGCCCCCCGGCAATACGGGCGGCCTGCCTGAGGAAACCTATGCCGCCATCCTCGCCACCATTCTGGCGGAAAATGGCGCGAAGCTCTCCGCCCCGATCCATGCCGATGCCGCGCAGCTTGCCGCGATAACGGTGCCGAAGGCTCCAGTGGACGCCGATGCGGCGGACATCGGCTTTGGCGGCATCAGCACGCGCCGCCCGCTTCCGGCATGGCCCGCAAGGCCCGACCTCTTCGCCAATTTCACCCCGGTCACCGATGCGATGCTGAATGCACCGGCGGGCGAGAACTGGCTCGCCTGGCGCGGCAGCCACACCGGGCAGGGTTTCTCCCCGCTCAAGCAGATCGACGCGGGCAATGTGAAGAATCTCACTGTCGCCTGGGCCCAGTCCCTTCCCGCAGGCCCCAACATGGCCGAGCCGCTGGTGCGTGACGGGGTGATGTATGCCTACGGCTTCGGGGACGAGGTCTTCGCGCTGGATGCCACCAATGGCGATGTGCTGTGGCGTTACCAGCGCAAGCCGGCCACCCCGCCCGCCACATCCAAGAAGACCATCTCGCTCTATGGCGACAAGGTATTGCTGGCGACAGGCGACCTCCACATGGTCGCGCTGGATGCGCGCACCGGCAAGCTGGTGTGGGACGTGCCGATCACCGACAAGCCCGGTTTCCGCATTCCCGGCGGGCCCCTGGCTGCCGATGGCGTGGTCATGATCGGCATGGCCACGCAGGAGGCAGGCGGCGGCCAGATCGACGGGTTCGAGATCGAAACGGGCAAGCATCTGTGGACCTTCCACACCGTCGCCCGGCCCGGCGCGCCCGGCGGCGATACGTGGAACGGCTTGCCGCTGGACAAGCGCCATGGCGGCTCCGTCTGGACCTCCGGCTCTTACGATGCAGAAAACAAGCTGGCCCTGTGGGGCGTGGCCCAGACATATGACACCGGCCCGCTGCGCGATCGCAAGCCCGGCCAGAACAATGACGGCCTGTATAACGATGCCACGCTGGCCCTGAACCCGCGCACAGGCGAGTTGGTCTGGTATTTCCAGCACATGAAGAACGACCAGTGGGATCTCGACTGGGTGTTCGACCGGGTGATCGGCACGCTGGAGCGCAATGGCAAGCAGCAGCGCGTGGTGATGACCGGCGGCAAGATCGGCCTGTTCGACACGGTGGACGCCAAGACTGGCAAGTATATTTCCACGCTCGACATGGGCATTCAGGACATCGTGACCAAGGTCGATCCCAAGACGGGCGACAAGATTTACGATCCGGCCAAAATCCCCGATGGCGGCGATCCCTTCTTCGCCTGCCCCAATGGCGGCGGCGGCCGTAACTGGAGCCCGACGGCCTTCAATCAGGGCACCGGCCACCTGTTCGTCAATGCGCGCGATGTCTGCATGGATATCGTGCCGGGCAAGCCGGGCTTCCTGACCACGGGCATCAACATGCGCTATGCCGCGCCGGAAGGCAGCGACGGACGCTATGGCATGTTGCAATCGCTCGACATGCAGAACGGGAAAATCGCCTGGAGCGTCTATCAGCGCGCGCCCTATTCCATGGGCATATTGGCGACTGCGGGCGGGTTGCTCTTCACCGGATCGGTGGACCGGCAATTCATCGCCTATGACGAGAAATCCGGAGATGTCCTGTGGCGCAGCGGGGTGACGGACATCCCCAATGCCTCGCCCATTTCCTATTCGGTGAATGGCCGGCAATATATCGCCATCGTCACCGGGCGCGGCAATCCGCTGTCCTTCGGGCTGGGCGCGATGACGCCGGAAATCCAGGCCCCGCCGGTGAACAGCTCCGCCATCTATGTCTACGCCCTGCCCGACGAGGAGAAGTAAGCATCATGTCCCGCCCCCCGCTTCCGCCCTTCACCGAGGAAACAGCGCGCCAGAAGGTGCGGCTGGCCGAAGATGGCTGGAACAGCCGCGATGCAGCCAAGGTGGCGCTGGCCTATACGCAAGACACGGTGTGGCGGAACCGCGTGGAATTCCCGCGCGGGCGGGATGAGGCCGAGGCATTCCTCGCCCGCAAATGGGCCAGGGAACTGGATTACCGCCTGATCAAGGAATTGTGGGCCTTCACCGGCAATCGCATCGCAGTGCGCTATGCCTATGAATATCACGATGACAGCGGCAACTGGTTCCGCGCCTATGGCAATGAGAATTGGGAATTCGACGAGGATGGCCTGATGAGCAATCGCCACGCCAGCATCAACGAAACGCCGATCCGCGAGGAAGACCGCCTGTTCCGCTGGCCGCTGGGCCGCCGTCCGGACGACCACCCGGGGCTTTCGGAGCTGGGGCTTTAGGGGGGCTTAACGGCTGGAGGGGCACCATCTCCCCAATTCGTCATTCCCGCGCAGGCGGGAACCCAGCAGCAAGTGTTGAACTGGGTTCCCGCCTGCGCGGGAATGACGAAGGTGAGTGGGCGCGCCCCCTCAATCCGCCAGCCACAATTGGTGGCTGTCGATCCTGATCTTGGTGATCGCGCGCTGGGCTTCGGTGCGCGCGGTGGCTTCGGCGCGGAAGGCGTCGTGGACCATGCGTTCGGCCAGTAGCCGGTCGGCCAGGTCGATCTCGCCCAGATCGTAGCCTTTGCGCAGCTTGGTGAGCGCGGCGATCTGGGCGTTGAGCCCTTCCCTCGCGCGCTGCCATGCCCCGAAGCGATAGGTCGCCTCGGCCACGTCGGAATCCGCCATTTCCCGTACGGAAAAACGCGCCATCTGGGCATCGGCCTGCGCCGCGCCCGCTTCTGCTGCCGCCTGATCGCTCAGGGCCGAACGGTGGCCGCCGCCCAGCGGCATGGAGAAAACCAGCCCCGCCCCCTTTTCCGCGCCGCCGCGTTCGGAAAACAGGCGAACTCCGAAGGAAGGATCGGCCATTTTCTCGCGCCGCGCCCGTTCGGCCATGCTGTTCATCTTGCCCGCCTGCGCATCGGCGGCGGCAATCTCGTGGCTGTTGGTCAGCACCAACTCGCGATAATGCTCCAGCCCCCCATCCGGGATTTCCGGTGCGGGGACCGGCGGGGCCTGCAGCGGCACGGCGAGCGCGGGGAAATGCGCCGCCAGCCTTGCGCGGGCGACATTGGCCCGCCCCTCCGATTGCTGCGCCATCAGCCGGGCATTGCCCAGGGCCGCCTCCACCTGATCGGCCTCCAGCGGGGCGGCGTCCTTCAGCTCCACCCGGCGCTTCACCGCCGCGAGGGCCTGTTCGTAATTGGCGGCAGCCTGCCGGTCCACTTCCGCCTCGGCAGAGGCGCCCAGCCAGTCCCACCAATGGCCCGCCAGCAACAGGGCGGCCTGATGCTTGGCATCTTCGGCCATGTTCTGCGCGGCATCCACTCCGAACTGGCCGATGTCCCGGTCCAGCTCGGCCTTGCCCGGCAGGCGGAAGGCGCGGCTCAGCTGCGCGTCATATTCGTCGAAAGTGCCTTCCTGATCGATCGTGCGGCGGTTGTAAGTGCCGCTGAAGGTGATCTCATGCGGCCCCTTGGCGCGGGCCCGCGCTTCGGCCCGGGCAGCCTCCACCTTGGCGCGCGCGGTCACTACGGAAGGGTGATCGTCCAGCGCGGTGTTCACTGCCGCCGCATCCGGCAATCCGGCTTCGGCGGAAAGCGGCGCTGCGAGCGGGAGGGAAAGCGCCACCAGCGGCAGCAGGGAAAGCATCGTCTTGCCCATCGGATCAGCCCTCCGCCCCAAGGGGTTGGACGCCCTGCTCTCGATCACCCGCCTCCCGCTCCGCCCGGCTTTCGCCGAAGCGGTTGTAGAGGATCGGCAGCAGGATCAGCGTCAGCAGCGTGGCCGAAACCAGCCCGCCGATCACCACGATGGCCAGCGGCTTCTGGATTTCGGACCCCGGCCCAGTGGCGAAGAGCAGCGGCACGAGGCCGAAGGCAGCGATGGTGGCCGTCATCAGCACGGGCCGCAGGCGCCGCTCCGCCCCGCGCCGCACGGCCTGCGCCAGCGGCATGCCTTCTTCCCGCAATTGCCGGAAATAGCTGACCATCACCAAGCCGTTGAGCACCGCGATGCCCAGCAGGGCGATGAAGCCCACCGACGCCGGAACCGAGAGATATTCGCCAGAGAGGGCCAGCGCGATCATCCCGCCCACCATGGCGAAGGGGATGTTCACCAGGATCAGCAGGGAAGCGCGCAGCGACCCCAGCGTGAAATAGAGAATGCCGAAGATCATCAGGATGGAAATCGGCAGCACCACCGCCAACCGGGCGCTGGCGCGCTGCTGGTTCTCGAACTGGCCGCCCCAGACAATGCGATAGCCCGGCGGCAGATCGACATGCTGTGCGATGTCGGCCTTCGCCTCCTCCACATAGCCCACCAGATCGCGGCCCGAGACGAAGGCCTGCACCATGGCGAAGCGCGAGCCGTTTTCATGCTCCAGCTTCACCGGGCCTTCCACGCGGCGCACTGTCGCAATGTCGCTGGCGCGGACCAGCTGCCCCGAAGGGGCACGGAACAGCTGGTCCGCAAAAGCCTGCGGCGTCATGCCCTGCGCGCCATCGGCCCGCAGCATGATCGGCACGCGGCGGTTGCCCTCGGCCACCACGCCTGCCTGCATTCCTTCGATCTGGGCACGCATCATGTCCTGCAGATCGTTGATCGGCATGCCCGCGCGACCGGCGGCGACGCGATCGATGTCGATCTGGAGATAATCGACCTGGTCATTGGCCACGGTCATCGCCTCGCTGGTGCCCTTGATGGTTTCCAGCCGTGCCTGAATCTGGCCCGCCAGCCGCGACAGCTCGCCAAGGTCGGGCCCGAACAGCTTGATCGCCAGATCGCCCCGCGCGCCGGTGAGCATTTCGGAGGTGCGCATTTCGATTGGCTGGGTGTAGCTCGGCTCGATGCCGGGGAACTGATCCAGCACCTTGCGGATCTCGTTCACCAGCCATTCCTTGTCTTTCACGCGCCATTCGGAGCGCGGCTTGAGCTTGATGAAACCGTCGCTTTCATTGAGGCCCATGGGATCGAGCCCGATCTCGTCGGAGCCGACGCGCATCACGATCTGCTCCACCTCCGGCACGGCGGCCATCACTGCCCGTTCCACCTTGAGATCGCCCGCCACCGAATGGTCGAGCGAGACGGAAGGCAGCTTTGACAGCTGCAGCACGACCGAGCCTTCATCCATCGTGGGCAGGAAGGTCTTGCCGGTGATGCTGTATGCCCCCACCGTCAGCAGCAGCGATAGGCCCGCCACCGCGAAGACGCGCTTCTTATGCGCGAAGGACGCGCCCAGAGTGCGGGCATAGAAGGGCGAGAGCTTGCGCATCACCCAGGGTTCGTGATGGCCTTCCTTCACCTTGAGCAGGAAATAGGCCAGCACCGGGATCAGGGTGAGCGACAGCAGCAGGGCCGAAAGCAGCGCCAACACGATGGTGAGCGCCACCGGGGCGAACAGCTTGCCTTCCAGCCCTTCCAGCGTCAGCAGCGGCAGGAACACCAGCGCGATGATCGCCATGCCGGAAGCGACGGGCTTCGCCACTTCGGCGGAAGCGACCAGGATGTTGCGCAACTTGCCGGACTTGGAATGTTTGGGGTCGCTCAATCGCTCGACCACGTTTTCCACCACCACCACGGCCCCGTCCACCAGCATGCCCACCGCGATGGCCAGGCCGCCAAGGCTCATCAGGTTGGCGGTGAGGCCAATGGCGCGCATGAAGATGAAGGTCAGCAAAGCCGCCATCGGCAGGGCCAGCGCCACGATCACCGAAGCGCGCAGATCGCCCAGGAACAGCAGCAGCAGGATCACCACCAGAATGGTCGCCTCCAGCAGCGCTTCCTCCACCGTGCCCACGGCATGGCTGATCAGGTCCGAACGGTCATAGAAGGGCACGACCTTCATGCCCTCGGGCAGGCTGGGCTTGAGCTCTTCCAGCCGGGTCTTCACCCCCTCCACCACCTTGCTGGCATCCGCGCCGCGCAGGCCGATCACCAGTCCTTCAACCGCTTCGCCCCGGCCGTTCTCCGTCACCGCGCCATAGCGGGTGCGGCTGCCCAGCTGGACAGTGGCGACATCGCCCACGCGCACCACAGCGCCATTTGCGTTCTTCACCACGACGGAGGAGAGGTCTTCCAGAGTGCGGATCGCGCCGGTGGAACGCACGATCAGCGCCTCTTCCCCGGTCACCAGCCGCCCGGCGCCATCGTTGCGATTGCCGCTGTCTATCGCGGCGGCGAGGTCCGCCGTGCTGAGGCCCGCTGCGGCCAGAGCGCCATTATTGGGCGCGACCTCGAAGGTTTCGACATAGCCGCCCAGCGAATTGACATCCGCCACGCCGGGCACGGTGCGCAGCGCAGGCCGCACGATCCAGTCCAGCACGCGGCGCTTTTCGGCAAGGCTTTGCGGCCCTTCCAGCGTGAACATATACATGTCCGACAGGGGCGTGGAGATGGGCGCCATGCCGCCCTCCACCGTAGTGGGCAGATCGCCCATCACGGCATTGAGCCGCTCCGAAACCTGGCTGCGCGCCCAATAGATGTCGGTCTTGTCGGAAAAATCGATGGTGATGTCGGCAATCGCATATTTCGCGACAGAGCGGAGCACGGTCTGGTTGGGGATGCCCAGCATCTCCATCTCAATCGGCGCGATCACCCGGCTCTCGACCTCTTCCGGCGTCATGCCGGGGGCCTTGAGAATGATCTTCACCTGAGTGGAGCTGATGTCCGGAAAGGCATCGATGGGCAGATTGGCGAAAGACCAGCCGCCAATTGCCGCCAGCAAGGCTGCAAGGCCCAGAACCGCAAGGCGCAGCGAAAGCGCCTTTTCTACGAGGAGACGAAGCATTCTGCCTTACTCCGCCGTCATCGCCTTGAGCTCGGCAATGCCGCTCACCGCGACAGCCTCACCCGCTTTCAGCCCGGCCGAGATATAGGCCCTGCCCGCCGCCTGCCCGCTGACCGTCACCTTGCGGCTGACGAAGCGGTTGCCGCTGCGCACGAAGACCATATCGTCCGCGCCCACGCGGGTTACGGCGGCGGAGGGAACGGCAACGCCCGGTTGCGCGCTCTGCCCGGCGATGACCACCATGACATTCTTGCCCGCGACCAGTCCCCCCTGAATCGAATTGGGTGCCGCACCGATGCTGGCCTTGGCCATGATCGAACGCGTCATGGGGTCGAGCGACGGGGCGACCGAGAGTATCTTGCCGCCGACCACCAGAGGCTTGCCATATTCCCCGGTGCCCAGCTCCACTTCCACCGTCATACCGGGGCGGACCGACTGGGCCAGCCGTTCGGGCAATTGCAGGTCCACGCTATAGGCGCTGGCATTCTCGATCACGAAAGGCGCGGTCATCCCGTCCACCGGGCCGCCGGTTTCCACCGCGACATGCGCCACGCGGCCGGAGATCGGCGCGCGCAGGGTCATCGTGCCGTCCGCCCCTGCCCCGGCCAGCGAGGCGAGGCGCTGCTGCTCTGAAACCGAAGCCCGCGCCTGCCGCAAGGCGGCCTGCGCCTCTTCCGAGCGCGCCTCGGCAATCACGCCTTCCTTGGCCAGCTGAGCCAGCCGCCGCGCCCGTGCCTCGGCCAGATCGAGTTCCGCCTGAGTGCGTGCCAGCTCGCCCCGGATCTGCAGCGGCTCTGCCGCGCGGACCAGCGCAAGGGGCTGCCCCCGCTTCACTTCCTGCCCTTCGATCACATAGACCCGCACTGCCGCGCCGGGGAAATTGGAGGTGACCGCCACCCGCGCTTCGGGCGGCAGGGTCACTTGCCCCGGCACCGTGCCCAGCGGCACTTGATCCACTGCCTGCGCGGGCGCGGTGGTAATGCCCAGCCGCTTCATCTGTTCGGCATCCAGCGTGCCTGCGGGGGCCGCCTTTTCCTGCGGCTCCTCTGCCGCCTGATCGGAACAGCCTGCTGCCAGAGCGAAAGCACTGCACAGGGCGAGCGAAAGGATTATGCGTCGAGCCATGGGCGGGGGCATGTCCGACCAAGCTGACAACAACTTGTCAGATTGGCAGGCTCTTGTCAGTTTTCAGTTCCAATGCGGGCAGAACAAGGAGTGACCCGATGCGCCTGCTGCTGGTTGAGGACGATCCCGAACTGGGCCGCCGCCTGAGCGAGCGCCTGCGCGGCGCGGACTTTGCCGTGGACCTGGCAAGCACCAGCGCAGAGGCGGAGGACTGGCCCGATCTGGACAAGATCGCCGCGATCATCCTCGACCTCGGCCTGCCCGATGGCGACGGGATCGCCCTGCTGCGGCAATGGCGGGCGCGGAAGGTCGATTGCCCCATCCTGATCCTCACCGCGCGCGGAAGCTGGCAGGACAAGGTGGAAGGGCTCAACGCCGGGGCCGACGATTTCGTAGTGAAGCCGGTGCGCTTCGAGGAATTGCTCGCCCGGCTCAACGCCCTGTTCCGTCGCCATGCGGGCAAGCGCGAAAGCGGCCTGGTGCTGGGCGATCTCGCGCTCGATCCCATCGCCCATACAGTGGCGCTGAAGGGCGAGATGCTGGACCTCAGCCGCCAGGAATTCCGCCTGCTCCACCTGTTCATGCGCCGCGCGGGACAAGTCCTTTCGCAAGGGGATATTCTGGAAAATCTCTATGAGCTGGACGCCCCGCGAGAGCTCAACACGATCGAAGTGATGGTCGGCCGCTTGCGGCGCAAGATCGGCAAGCAACGGATCACCACCCTGCGCGGAATGGGCTACAGGTTCGAGAAATGACCTCCGCCCCGCCCGCGACTCTGGCCCCCGCCCATACCCAGTCCGGCAGCCTGCGCCTGCGCTTCCTGCTGGCGGTGATGCTGTGGGTTGTGCTGGGCATCGGCCTGATCTGGTTTTCCGCCACCCGCGTCTTCACCCGCCATGTGGAAGAACAATTCCATGACGAGCTGAACGTCCATGTGCGCGAACTGGCGCGGTTGACGGAGATCGCGCCCGATGGCCGCCCGCATCTGATCCGCCCCCTGTCCGATCCGCGTTATGAAGTGCCGCTGTCGGGCTATTACTGGCAGGTCAATGCGGCGGGCGGCGTGGTGCTGCGCTCCGCCTCCATGACGCGGGGCGATCTGGATGACGGGATAGCGCGGTCGCAGGCGATTGCGCATCGAGTGGAACAAGGCCCCACCGGGCCGGTCATCGCCTATGGCCTCGCCCGGCCGGACGGCAAGGGCGGCGAAGTGCATTTCGTGATCGCCACCGATCAGGAAGAGCTGGACCGCGTGGTGCGCAATTTCACGCGCGAGCTTACGCTCGCTTTGACGGTGCTGGGCCTGCTGCTGCTGGCCACCGGCTTTGCCATCATCCGCTATGGCCTGAAGCCGCTCACCCGGCTGGGCGAGGCAGTGGCGCGGCTGCGCCAAGGCCAGGCGGTGCAGCTCGAAGGCAGCTACCCCAGCGAAATCGCCCCGCTGGCGGAAGATCTGAACGATTATATCCGCCAGAATGCCGAGATGATCGCCCGTGCCCGTGTCCAGGCGGCCAATCTCGCCCATTCGCTACGCACGCCGCTGGCCGTCGTGACGGACGAGGCGGAACGGCTGGCCGAGGGGGACAAGGCGCCGGAATCGGCCCGCGTGTTGCTCGATCAGGCGCGGATGATGGAACAGCAGATTGAATATCAGCTGGCCCGCGCCCGTTCTGCCGGGGCGCGGGTGCCCGGTTCCACCAGCACCCTGCCCGATCTGCTCGTGCCGATCCTCAGCGCGATGAAGCGGCTCCATCCCGATGTGCAATTCGTGCTGCGCAACCGGCTGGGCGGCGAACGGGTGCTGCAGGCCGATCCGGTGGACCTTTCCGAACTCCTGTCCATCCTGCTCGATAATGGGGGCAAATGGGCGGCCTCCACCGTGAGTGTCACCGTGGACGAACAGGGCGGCCATGTGCGGGTAACGGTGGATGATGACGGGCCCGGCATGGATGACAGCCAGATCGCCCGCGCCTTTGAAGTTGGCACCCGCTTCGATCCCGAAAAGCCCGGCACCGGCCTCGGCCTCGCCATCGCCCGCGACGTATGCGAGGCGCTGGGGGCGACGCTGGAATTGAGCCGGACGGATGCGGGATTGCGGGCGCGGGTGGTGGTTTAGGGAGCGGACCGCCATCCATTCTTTCGTCATCCCCGCGAAGGCGGGGACCCAGCAGCAACCGTTGAACTGGGTTCCCGCCTTCGCGGGAATGACGAAGTGGGGATGACGATGTGGGATGACGAACAGCCAGCCATCTCTCGTCATTGCGAGCGCAGCGAAGCAATCCAGAGCGCCGCGCATTGAGCCCTGGATTGCCGCGCGGCCTTGCCGCTCGCAATGACGAGGTGTGGGGCAGACACACCCCATCCTCCGCTGGCGAATGCGGACTAACGCCGGGGGAAGGAACCAGTCGGACGGGTCCGGGCCGGTGTGG
>MKUB01000011.1 GCA_001898545.1 Sphingomonadales bacterium 63-6
TGGTTAGAAATGTCAATGATAGATTCCGAATTGGCTTCGCGGTTGAAGGCAACCCACACAATACCGGAAGGGAAGCAGTTGCAGCCGGCCGGGGGAGTGGGCAAGAAATCCCGCCATGACTGCCAGCGCTTCGCAAAATACGCCCAACGCCAAAGGGCGCGCCGCCCAGGAGAGGTGCGACGCCATGGTGCGCCACGCCTGCGAACAGATCATTGCCGTTGGCGTCGATCGGTTCAGCCTCAACGAAGTGCTGCGATTGTCGGGCGGCTCGAAGGCAACGCTGGTGAAATATTTCGGCGACCGCAACGGATTGATCGCGGCGGCCATCGGGGTGGAATCCCGCCGGGCCGTCGCCGGGCTGGCACTCGAAAGCGTCAGTTCTCTTCCCCTTCCCGAAGCGCTGGAACAGGTGCTTGGCAAAATCCTGCATTTCTACCTCCTGCCCGGTTCCATCGCCCTCTATCGCGCCGTGGTGAGCGCCGCCGACCGCAACGGATCGGAAGGTTTCTACCGGGAAGGCCATCAGGTGATCGTCGCGGCGCTGGCCTCACTCCTCGATGCGCGCAAGGGGATGGAAGTCGATCCCGCCATCCACCCCAATTGTGTTGCCGATCAACTGCTCCACTCGATCCGCGCGGGAATTTACGAACAGGCGCTGATCGGCCTCTTGCCCGATGCGCCCGACGATGCAGCGATCAAGGCGCGCGTCAGATCGACGGTTTTGCTTTTCCTGCCCGCGCTGACCGCCTCAAGAGTGGCTTGACCCGCCCCCTCATTCTTATATGTACCGACGGTACATATAAGAATGAGGGCAGGATGTCATATCTACGCACGGCCTGGTATATGGCCGGTTGGTCCAACGAACTGGGCCCCAATGATCAGGGCAGTGCCGGCTTCACTCGCGAGATTTGCGGTCGCCGGATATTCTTCTACCGGCTGCAAAACGGCACACCCTGCGCAATTCTGGACCGCTGCCCTCATCGTTTCGCCCCCCTGTCACTAGGCACGCGAGAAGGGGACATGCTGGTGTGCCCCTATCACGGGCTGGGCTTTGGCCCGGACGGCAAATGTACGCGCAACCCCTTTTCGGATCGCATCCCGGCGGCGGCCACGATCCCGACCTTCGCGGTGGAGGAGCGGCACGGGATCGTCTGGTTGTGGGGCGGCGAGCCTGACGCCGCCGATCCGGCGCTGATCCCCGACTTCTCTTTCGTGCCCGATGCGCCGGGCTGGCGCACCATCACCGGCTACACCTTGATGGAGGCGAATTATGAATATGGCACCGACAATCTGCTCGACCTCAGCCATATCGAATTCGTGCACAAGGGCAGTTTCGCCGGGCAAGGCGTGATCTTTGCAGGCGAACATTCCGTCCAGCAGGATGGTGACACGCTGCATTCCAACTGGTGGATGCCGGGCATCGCACCCCCTTCCGTGGCCCAGGGCGTATTTCCGCCGGACGCGGTGGTCGACCATTGGCTCGAAATGCGCTGGAATGCCCCCGCCTCGATGCGGCTGAATATCGGCGTCTGCCCGCATGGGGCCCCGCGCGAGGCGGGTTTCGAACTGCCGCAAGCGCATATACTGACGCCTGCCAACGAACATCAGACGCATTATTTCTGGTCATCCAGCCGCCCCAACGAGACGGACAATGTCCAGTTGGACGAAATCTTGCGCGCGATGTTCCGCCAGGCATTCGACGAAGAGGACAAGCCGCTGATCGAAGCTGCCTATGCCAATATCAAGGCCAATCTTCAGGCGGGCGGGGATTTCTGGGCAGAGAAGCCTCTCTCACTGGGGATCGACCAGGGCGGGACGAGAGCCCGGCGATTGCTGGAAAAACTGATCGCGCAGGAAGGCGCTGGGGAAAATCAAACCGCCACCCACAAAACGGCATAACCGCCCAGCTGCCCCTCTTCCCCCGGATTGAGGGACAGCACGGGCTCCCCGCCAAGCTCCACCCCTTCCAGTTCCGCCAGCGCGACGGGCTCGGGCGACAAATTGTAGATACAGCGCAGCCGCCTACCCTCCCCAGCCGGTTCGCCCTCCGCTGCCCGCTCGAAGGCCAGCACATCGCCCGCAATCACGCACCCGCCAAAATCGCCGTGATGCAGCGCCGGGTGAGCCTTGCGCAGGGCCAGCAGGTGCCGGGTGAGGTTCAGGATCGAATCCCCATCCCGCTCCTGCACATCCACCGCGCGGCCGAGATTGGCATCGGACAGGGGCAGCCACGGCGTGCCGCTGGTGAAGCCGCCCTGCCCTTGCCCGGCGCTCCACGGCATGGGCGTGCGCGCGCCGTCGCGGGAAAGGGTCAGCGGCCAATTGGCGATAGCTTCCGGGTCCTGCAGCAGGTGGAAGGGGATGTGGTCCTGTTCCAGCCCCAGTTCCTCCCCCTGATAGAGGATGATGTCCCCCCGCAGCGAGGCAAGCAGCGCCAGCTTCATCCGGGCGAAGCGGTCCATATCCACCATGGCGCACCAGCGAGAGACGGCGCGGGGCGCGTCGTGGTTCTCGAAGGCCCAGCTCGGCCAGCCTTCCGCCAGCCCGTCCTCTCCCGGCAAGCCCTGCCATTCCTTCATTGCCTGCGCTACCAAGGCAGGCGTCAGCGCGGGGGCATAGAGGAAGTTGAAGCCATAGGCGCTGTTCAGCCGGTGGTTTCCGGCGGTGAAGGCCTTCATCTCAACTTCGGACTTCTCCCCGCCGACCTCCGCCATGGTGAAGATCGCATCATATTCATCGCACAGGGCGCGGATGCGTTCGATGAAATGGACCACGCCGGGCTGCGACTGGCTATGGACCTTCAGCTGGTAATCGAAGGGCCGGTTGAGCGGCCTGCCATCGCGCGGCGCGGGGGGATTATCGCGCAAGCGCGGATCGTGCATCGCATGGTTCAGGGCATCCAGCCGGAACCCGTCCACTCCCCGCTCCAGCCAGAAGCGCGCCGCGCCCAGCAGCGCATCCTGCACTGCCGGATTATGGACATTGAGCTGCGGCTGCTCCTTCAGGAAAGTGTGCATGTAATATTGGCGGCGGCGGCCGTCCCAGGTCCAGGCCGGGCCGCCGAACACCGATTGCCAGTTGCAGGGCGGCGTCCCGTCTTCCTTGGGATCGGCCCAGACATACCAGTCCGCCTTGGGATTATCCGCGCTGGCCCGGCTTTCCGCGAACCAGGGATGCAGGTCCGACGTATGGGCATAGACCTGATCGATCAGCACCCGCAGCCCGTGGGCATGGGCCACTTCCACCACCCGCTCGAAATCCTCCAGCGTGCCGAAGATCGGATCGACATCGCAGAAATCCGCCACATCATAGCCAAAATCGCGCATGGGCGAGGTGAAGAAAGGCGATATCCAGATGGCATCCACCCCCAGAGAGGCGATGTGGCCCATATTGCGGGCGATACCGGCAAGGTCGCCCACCCCGTCCCCATCCGTATCCAGAAAGCTGCGGGGATAGATCTGGTAGATAGCGGCGCCGCGCCACCAGGGCAGGTCGTCATTCCGGTCGGCTTCGGTCATCTATGGCCCCGTAATTACTGTGCAGTGCAGCATAAGCGAAATTTCGTGACAGGGCAGTGGCCTTGCAACGGTTGACGAATTTTCCCTTAACCTTGCCGCAAGTGCTTGCGGGCAGCCCCCCGAATGGCTTAGGCGATGAGGTGAGGAGCTACGGAGGAAGAGTCGTCGGCGGCGGCGCGGCAACGCGGTGCAGTCGGCCGGTGCAACCGAATTCGGAGCCTGCCATCCGTGCCATCCACCCCCAGCGAAAAGACCCGCGAAATCGACGCCAATCTGATCGATGTGCTGCGCCACCGCGTTGGCAAGGACGAGCGTGCCGCCAAGCTGCATGACTGGTTCACTGCCACGGTGCTCGCCCTGCGCGATGAAGTGATCGACCGGTGGATGGAATCCACCCGCAAGACCTATGAGGAAGGGGGCAAGCGGGTCTATTACCTCAGCCTCGAATTCCTGATCGGCCGCCTGCTGCGCGATGCGCTGTCCAATCTGGGCATCACTCGCGAGATGGAACAGGCCCTGCGCAATCACGGGCTGGACCTTGCCGCGATCGAGAATCTGGAGCCCGATGCGGCGCTGGGCAATGGCGGGCTTGGCCGGCTGGCCGCCTGTTTCATGGAAAGCCTCGCCAGCCTCGACATCCCCGCTTACGGCTATGGCATCCGCTATGTGAACGGCATGTTCCGGCAGGGCATCAAGGATGGCTGGCAGGTGGAACTGCCGGAAACCTGGCTGGACCACGGCAATCCCTGGGAATTCGACCGGCGGGAAAGCGCATATCTGATCGGCTTCGGCGGCGAGGTCGTCGGCGATGGGGACCGGGTGATCTGGAAACCCGCCGAACAGGTGGAAGCATCCGCCATCGATACGCCGGTGGTCGGCTGGCGCGGCCGCTGGGTGAATACGTTGCGCCTGTGGACCGCCAATTCGCTCGACCCGATCGATCTGGATGCCTTCAATGCGGGGGACCATTTCGGCGCGCTGGAATCCAATCTGCGCGCCGACAGCCTGGTGCGGGTGCTCTACCCGGCCGATTCCAGCCCGGCCGGGCAGGAACTGCGGCTGCGGCAGGAATATTTCTTCACCTCCGCCTCCATCCAGGACATCGTCCGCCGCCATGTTCAATATCAGGGCGATGTGCGCAGCCTGCCGGATCATGCGGCGATCCAGTTGAACGACACGCATCCCTCCGTCGCCGTGGCGGAACTGATGCGCCTGCTGGTCGATCTGCACGGGCTGGAATTCGACGAAGCCTGGGACGTAACCCGGCGGACCATCGCCTATACCAACCATACTCTGCTGCCCGAGGCGCTGGAGGCATGGCCCCTGCCCCTGTTCGAGCGGCTGCTGCCGCGCCACATGCAGATCGTCTATGCCATCAACAGCCGCGTGCTGCGCGAAGCCCGCAAGAAGGGGCTGGACGATGCCGCCATCGCCGCCATTTCCCTGATTGACGAGACCAATGGCCGCCGCGTGCGCATGGCCAATCTCGCCTTTGCGGGCGCGCATAGCGTGAACGGCGTGGCCGCGCTCCATACGGAACTGATGAAGACCACCGTCTTCGCGGACCTGCACAAGCTCTATCCCGACCGGATCAACAACAAGACCAACGGCGTCACGCCGCGCCGCTGGCTGCAGCAATGCAATACCGGGCTGGTATCGGTGCTGAAGGACGCCATCGGCGATGCCTTCCTCGACGATACGGAAAGGCTGGCGGACCTCAACAAACTGGCCGCCGATGCCCAGCTGGGCGAGCGGATCGCAGAAGTGAAGCGCGCCAACAAGGTTGCGCTGGCAACTCAGGTCAAGGCCCTGACCGGCATCCGCATCGATCCCGATGCCCTGTTCGATGTGCAGGTGAAGCGCATCCACGAATATAAGCGCCAGCTGCTCAACCTGATCGAGACCGTGGCGCTCTATGACCAGATCCGCAGCCATCCCGAACGGGACTGGGTGCCGCGCGTCAAGATCTTCGCGGGCAAGGCCGCCGCCAGCTATCACAATGCCAAGCTGATCATCAAACTGGCGAACGACATCGCCCGGCGGGTCAATTCCGATCCGGCGGTGGGCGGGCTGCTGAAAGTGGTGTTCGTGCCGAACTACAATGTCAGCCTGGCCGAACAGATCATCCCGGCGGCGGACCTTTCGGAACAGATTTCCACCGCGGGCATGGAAGCATCCGGCACGGGCAACATGAAGTTCGCCCTCAATGGCGCGCTGACCATCGGCACGCTGGACGGCGCCAATATCGAGATCAAGGATCACGTGGGCGACGAGAACATCGTGATCTTCGGCCTGACGGCAGAGGAAGTGGCGGAAAAGCGGGCCAATGGCTATGTCCCGCGCGAAGTGATCGAAGGATCGCGCGAATTGCACCAGGCCGTCCACTGCATCGCCTCGGGCGTGTTCTCGCCTGACGATCCGGGCCGCTACACCGATCTGATGAACGGGCTTTACGACCATGACTGGTTCATGGTCGCCGCCGATTTCGATGCCTATCACGCCGCCCAGCGCGGGATCGATCGCATCTGGGACAATCAGGCGGACTGGCGCGAGAAGGCGATCCGGAATATTGCCAATGTCGGCTGGTTCTCTTCGGACCGGACCATCGGCGAATATGCCCGGGATATCTGGGGAGTCTTGTGAAGCCATCTCAATCCGCACTCAACGCGCTTATCGATGGCACGCATTCGGACCCGTTTTCGCTATTAGGCCCCCATGCCGGGCCCGAAGGAACCTTCGCCCGGGCAGTCCTGCCCGGCGCGGAGGAAGTGAGCGCCTTCAGCCTTAAAGGCGGCGCATTGGGCAAGCTGACGCGGACCGATCCGCGCGGATTGTTCGAAGGCAAGCTGCGCGGCCAGCCGAAACCGGTGAAATATCGCTGCCGGGCGGGCGGGCATGAGTGGTGGGTGACGGATGCCTACAGCTTCGGCCCGGTGCTGGGCCCGGTGGACGATTTCCTGATCGCCCAGGGCACGCATTACCGCCTGTTCGACAAGATGGGCGCCCATTGCATCACGCATGAAGGCGCCAGCGGCGTCCATTTCGCGGTCTGGGCCCCCAATGCCCGGCAGGTCAGCGTGGTGGGCGATTTCAACGATTGGGCCCCCGCCCGCCACATCATGCGCAACCGCGCGGATATTGGCGTGTGGGAAATCTTCGTTCCCGATATCGGCCCGGGCCGCGCCTATAAATATCGCATCGTCGGGCCGGACGGCACGGTCCAGCCGCTCAAGGCCGATCCCTATGCCTTCGCATCGGAACTGCGGCCCAAGACGGCTTCCCTCACTGCCGATCCGGTGAAGCACGATTGGGGCGACGATGCCCATCGGCGGCACTGGTCTTCCGTCGATCCCCGGCGGGAGGCGATCTCGATCTACGAGGTCCACCCCGGATCGTGGCAGCGCAATGAGCATGGCTGGTTCCTGACCTGGGACGAGATGGCCGAGCGGCTGATCCCCTATGTGGTGGAGATGGGCTTCACTCACATCGAATTCCTGCCCGTTTCCGAGCATCCCTACGATCCGAGCTGGGGCTATCAGACCACCGGGCTGTTTGCGCCTTCCGCGCGCTTCGGCGGGCCGGATGGCTTCGCCCGCTTCGTGGATGGCGCCCACCGCGCCGGGATCGGCGTGTTGATCGACTGGGTGCCCGCCCACTTCCCCACGGATGAGCACGGCCTCGCCCGGTTCGACGGGACGGCGCTCTACGAACATGAAGACCCGCGCCTTGGCTTCCATCCCGACTGGAACACGGCGATCTACAATTTCGGGCGGCGGGAGGTTTCCAGCTTCCTGGTCAATAATGCTTTGTTCTGGGCCGAACGCTATCACGTGGATGGCCTGCGCGTGGATGCTGTCGCCTCCATGCTCTACCGCGACTATTCGCGCGAGGCGGGCGAATGGATTCCCAATCAGGAAGGCGGGCGCGAGAACTGGGAAGCGGTGGATTTCCTGCGCCAGATGAACCGCGCCGTCTATGGCAGCCAACCCGGCACGATCACCATTGCGGAAGAAAGCACCGCCTGGCCCGGCGTCACCCTGCCCGCCTATGACGATGGCCCGCGCGCCAATCTGGGCTTCGGCTTCAAGTGGAACATGGGCTTCATGCACGATACGCTGGCCTATATGGGCCGCGATCCGGTGCATCGGCAATTCCACCACAACGACATCACCTTCGGCCTGATGTATGCCTTTGCCGAGAATTTCGTCCTGCCGCTGAGCCATGACGAAGTGGTCCACGGCAAGGGATCGCTGCTGAACAAGATGAGCGGGGACGATTGGCAAAAATTCGCCAGCCTGCGCGCCTATTACACCTTCATGTGGGGCTATCCCGGCAAGAAGCTGCTGTTCATGGGGCAGGAATTCGCCCAACGCCGTGAATGGAGCGAGGAACGCGCGCTCGACTGGGATTTGCTGGACGCACCCGCCCATGAAGGGGTGCGCCGCCTGCTGCGCGACTGCAACCGGCTCTATCGCACGCGCCCTGCCCTCCATGCCCGCGATTGCGAGGGCGAAGGCTTCGAATGGCTGGTGCCGGACGATGCCGGGGCCTCCGTCTTCGCCTGGCTGCGCAAGGCGCCCGGCGCGCCGCCGGTGGCGGTAATCAGCAATATGACCCCCACCCTGCACGATCATTATCGCCTGCCCCTGCCCCATGACGGCCAGTGGCGCGAAGTGCTGAACTCCGATGCGGAATATTACGGGGGCAGCGGCAAGGGGAACCGTGGCATGGTTACGGCAGAAGCGGGGGCGGCGCATGTCATATTGCCGCCGCTTGCCACTATCATGCTCGAATATGCGGGAAAGGACTGAGGCATTACCAAGATGAGAGATCTTTCCGGACAACCTCTGGCGCGTGACGCCATGGCCTATGTACTGGCAGGCGGCCGAGGCAGCCGGCTGAAGGAACTGACCGACAATCGCGCCAAGCCCGCAGTCTATTTCGGCGGCATGAGCCGCATCATCGACTTCGCCCTGTCCAACGCGATCAATTCGGGCATCCGCCGCATCGGCGTGGCCACGCAATACAAGGCCCATTCGCTGATCCGGCATATGCAACGCGCGTGGAATTTCATGCGGCCGGAACGCAATGAAAGCTTCGACATCCTGCCCGCATCGCAGCGCATTTCAGAGGCGCTGTGGTATGAAGGCACGGCCGACGCGGTCTATCAGAACATCGACATCATCGAAGCTTACGCCCCCAAATATATGGTCATCCTGGCGGGCGACCATATCTACAAGATGGATTACGAGGTGATGCTGCGCCAGCACGTCAACTCGGGCGCGGATGTCACCGTGGGCTGCCTGGTGGTGCCCCGCATGGACGCCACCGGCTTTGGCGTGATGAAGGTGGATGCCGACAGCGTCATTACGGATTTCGTGGAAAAGCCCGCCGATCCGCCGGGCATTCCGGGCGATCCGGACCATGCACTGGCATCCATGGGCATCTATGTGTTCGACACGCAGTTCCTGTTCGACCAGCTGCGCCGCGACGCCGCCGACCCGGAATCGAACCGCGATTTCGGCGGGGATGTGATCCCCTATATCGTCCGCAACGGTAAGGCCGTGGCTCACCGCTTTACCGACAGCTGCATCCGCGCCGCCGAGGAGATCGAGGAATATTGGCGCGATGTCGGCACGCTGGATGCCTATTTCGACGCCAATCTGGACCTGACGGACATCGTGCCCAAGCTGAACATGTACGATCGGGACTGGCCGATCTGGACCGACCAGATCATCGCCGCCCCGGCCAAATTCGTGCATGACGAAGAAGGCCGCCGTGGCCATGCGATATCCTCGCTCATCAGCCAGGATTGCATCGTTTCCGGCGCGCTGGCCAAGCGCAGCCTGTTGTTCACCGGGGTGAAGATGGGCAGCTTTTCCAGTGTGGATGAAGGCGTGATCCTGCCCTATTGCAATATCGGCCGGGGTGCGCGCCTTTCCCGCGTGATCATCGATTCCGGTGTACGCATCCCCGAAAAGCTGGTGGTGGGCGAAGATCCCGAACTCGACGCGCGCCGTTTCCGCCGGACCGAAAACGGCGTATGCCTGATCACCAAACAGATGATTGCCGCGCTGAAGGACTGATGCCGCTTACTGTCCTGTCCCTGGCCTCCGAGGCCGTGCCGCTGATCAAGACCGGCGGCCTTGCCGATGTGGCGGGCGCCCTGCCCGCCGCCGTGGAGCCGCATGGCGTGGCCATGACCACCATGTTGCCCGGCTACCCCAAGGTGCTGGCCGGGCTGAAACGCGCGCGCGAGGTCCATCGCTGGGACAGCCTGCTGGGCGAACCTGCTCGCCTGCTGGCGGGCAAGCTGGGCACCCATCCGCTGCTGGTGCTGGATGCGCCGGGCTATTTCAGCCGGGATGGCAGCCCCTATTCCGATCCAGGCGGCAAGGATTGGGGCGACAACTGGCGGCGCTTCGCAGCCTTCGGACGGGCCGCAGCGGATGTCGCGGGCGGCGCGGTGAAAGGCAGGCGGTACGACGTGCTGCACGCGCATGACTGGCAGGCCGCCATGGCCATCGCCTATCTGCGCTTCGCCCCATTCGAAGGGCATAATGTGCCCAGCGTGATGACCATCCACAACATGGCCTTCCAGGGCTATTTCCCGCCATCGGTCTTCGGCGGGCTGGGCCTGCCGCAGGCGGCATGGTCCATCGACGGGGTAGAAAGCTATGCCGGGGTGGGCTTCCTCAAGGCGGGGCTGCAACTGGCGGACCGGGTGACGACCGTCAGCCCATCCTACGCCGCCGAAATCCGCATGAGCGAATTCGGCATGGGGCTGGAAGGGCTGATCGCCAGCCGGGGGGACCGGGTCAGCGGCATCCTCAACGGCATCGATGCGGAGGAATGGAACCCGGAAACGGACCGGGCCCTGCGTTCAAACTTTACTGCAAAAACCCTCGCCAAGCGCCTGATAAACAAGCGCGCGCTGGAGGCGGAATTCGGGCTGGAGATCGATGACGGGCCGCTGTTCATCGCGATCAGCCGCCTTACATGGCAGAAGGGCATGGATGTCCTGCCCGAGATTGCGGATCATCTGGTGGGCAATGGCGCAAGGCTGGCCCTGCTCGGATCGGGCGACAAGGCCATTGAGCAAGCGCTGCACAAGGCGGCGGCGCGCCATCCGGGGCGGATCGCCATCCGCATCGGCTATGACGAGCAGCTTTCCCACCTGATGCAGGGCGGCGGGGATGCCATACTGATCCCCAGCCGGTTCGAGCCTTGCGGCCTCACCCAGCTCTACGGCCTCGCCTATGGCTGCGTGCCGGTGGTGGCGCGCACCGGCGGGCTGGCCGATACGGTGATCGACGCCAATGTCGCCGCTCTTAGCAAGGGCGTGGCTACCGGCGTGCAATTCAGCGGAGCGCATTATCACCCCATGGCCACGGCGGTGAGCCGCACTATCGAGCTTTACCGCAACCCCGCCGAATGGCGGCGGCTGCAGAAGAACGGCATGGCCTGCGACTTTTCATGGAAGCGCAGCGGCGCGGCCTATGCCGCGCTCTACCGGCAATTGGCAGAAGGCTGACAATGAACATCATAGAAACCCCCACCGCGCCCTTTGAAGGCCAGAAGCCCGGCACATCGGGCCTGCGCAAGAAAGTGCGGGTGTTCCAGCAAGCCAATTATGCCGAGAATTTCATCCAGTCCGTATTCGACGCGGTTCAGCCGGAGGCAGGATCGACGCTGGTGATCGGCGGCGACGGGCGCTTCCACAACCGCCCGGTGATCCAGCAGGCGATCCGCATTGCCGCCGCCAATGGCTATGGCCGCGTGTTGGTCGGCAAAGGGGGCATCCTCTCCACGCCCGCAGCCAGCCATGTGATCCGCAAATATGGCGCCAGCGGCGGGCTGATCCTGTCCGCCAGCCATAATCCCGGCGGGCCGGACGAGGATTTCGGCATCAAATACAACATCGCCAATGGCGGCCCCGCGCCCGAAGGGGTGACCGAAGCGATCTTTGCGCGCACTGGCACGATCGACCGCTGGCTGACAGTGGACACGCCCGATGTCGATCTCGACACGCTGGGCACGAGCGACGTGGCCGGAATGGCCGTGGAAGTGATCGATCCGGTCCGCGACTATGCCGATTTGATGGAAAGCCTGTTCGATTTCGCGGCGATCCGCGCGGCAGTGACGGAAGGCTTCACCATGGCCTTCGACGCGATGCATGCGGTGACCGGACCCTATGCCCATGAAATCCTGGAGAACCGGCTCGGCTTCCCGGCAGGCACGGTCCATAATGGCACTCCGCTGGAGGATTTCGGCGGGCATCATCCCGATCCCAACCTCGTCCACGCCAAGGTCCTCTACGATCTGATGATGAGCGCGGATGCCCCGCCCTTCGGTGCGGCTTCCGATGGCGACGGGGACCGCAACCTCATCATCGGCAAGCACTGCTTCGTCACCCCTTCGGACTCGCTGGCCATGCTGGCCGCCAATGCCCACCTCGCGCCTGCCTATGCGGGCGGGCTGAAGGGCATTGCCCGCTCCATGCCCACCAGCGCCGCGGCGGACCGGGTGGCGGAGGCGCTGGGCATTGCCTGCTATGAAACGCCCACCGGCTGGAAGTTCTTCGGCAATCTGCTGGATGCCGGAATGGCCACCATCTGCGGCGAGGAAAGCGCCGGCACCGGCAGCGACCATGTGCGGGAAAAAGACGGGCTGTGGGCCGTGCTGCTGTGGCTCAATATCCTGGCCGTCCGCCGCATCAGCGTGGCCGAACTGGCGAGCGAGCATTGGGCCAAATATGGCCGCAATTACTACGCCCGCCACGATTACGAAGCCTTGCCGACCGAGAGCGCCAATGCACTGATGGCGGAACTGACGGTCGCCCTTCCCGCCCTGCCTGGCAAGAGCTTCGGCCCGCTGTCCGTGGCTGGGGCAGACAGCTTTGCCTATACCGACCCGGTCGATGGCTCCGTCAGCGCCAATCAGGGCATTCGTGTGCTGTTCGAGGGAGGATCGCGCATTGTCTTCCGCCTGTCCGGCACCGGCACGGAAGGGGCCACGCTGCGCGTCTATCTGGAACGCTACGAACCCGCAGGCGGCGCATTGGGCGAGGAAACGCCCGCCATGCTGGCCGATCTGATCGCCGCCGCCGATGCCATTGCCGGGATCGTGCGCCATACCGGTCGCACTGCGCCTGACGTGGTGACGTGAGCCCGCCGCCCGGCGCCAGCGTCAGCCGGGGACGGACCCGCTTCGCCGTCCGCTCTCCCAAGGCGGAGGGCATGTGCCTGTGCCTGTTCGAGCATGGGCGCGAACGGCAGGTGCCGATGCACCGGCAGGACGACGGTTGGTGGCTGGCCGAACTGCCCGAAGACCTGACCGGCGCGCATTACGGCTATCGCGCTTCGGGCGAATGGGCCCCTGAAAAAGGCCTGTGGTTCGACCATGCCAAGCTGCTGGTCGATCCCTATGCGCTGGAGCTTGACCGGCGCTTCACTCAGCACCCCTCTTTGGCGGTGCATGGCGCCGATACAGCGGGCCTCGTCCCCCGTGCAATAGTCCCGGGCAAGCTGGCGGCGGTGCGCAAACGCAAGCCCTGCTTCACTCCCGCCGGGCTGGTCTATGAACTGGGCGTGCGCAGCTTCACCATGCGCCATCCGCAAGTGCCGCCGCATTTGCGCGGCACCGTGGCGGCACTGGCCCATCCGGCGGTGATCGCCCATCTCAAGGCGCTGCATGTCAGCGCGGTGGAACTGATGCCTATCGTCGCCTGGATCGACGAGCGGCACTTGCCTCCGCTCGGCCTGACCAATGGCTGGGGCTATAATCCGGTGGCGCCCATGGCGCTCGATCCGGGCCTGTGCCCCGGCGGCGTGGCCGAATTGCGCGAAACGGTGGAGGCGCTGCACAAGGCGGGGATCGGCGTCATTCTGGACATCGTGCTCAACCACACGGGGGAGAGCGATATTTACGGCGGCGTACTCTGCCTGCGCGGGCTGGACGATGCCGCCTATGCCCATGCTGCAGACGGCGCGCTGGTCAACGATACGGGCTGCGGCAATACGCTGGATTTCACCAATCCGGCCTTGCGGCAATTGGCGCTCGATACGCTGCGCCATTTCGTGCGCCATTGCCGCGTGGACGGCTTCCGCTTCGATCTGGCACCGGTGCTGGCGCGCGGGCCGGGCTTCGATCCCGCCGCGCCGATCTTTGCGGAGATCGCCGCCGATCCCCTGCTGGCGGACCGGGTGCTGATCGCCGAACCATGGGACATCGGGCCGGGTGGCTACCAGCTCGGCAATTTCCCGGCCAACTGGCTGGAATGGAACGACCGCTATCGCGACGACATTCGCCGCTTCTGGCGCGGGGACGCGGGCATCGGCCTGCTCGCCACGCGCATTGCCGGGTCTTCCGATATTTTCGGCCATGGGGACAACCGCAGCGTCAATTTCCTCGCCGCGCATGACGGTTTCACCCTGGCCGACACTGTCGCTTACGAACACCGGCACAATCAGGCCAATGGCGAGGATAATCGCGACGGCCATCAGGTGAATTTCTCATGGAACCACGGCGTCGAGGGGCCGAGCGACGACCCCGCCATCCTTGCCTCGCGCCGGGCCGATCTGAAAGCCATGCTCGATACGCTGATGGCCTCCACCGGCACGATCATGCTGACGGCGGGGGACGAATTCGGCCGCACCCAGCATGGCAATAACAATGCCTATTGCCAGGATAATGAAATCACCTGGCTGGACTGGGACAACCGCGACCGGGAGCTGGAGGCACATGCCTTCGCCCTCGCCGCTTGGCGCGCCCGGCGGGCGGCTTGGTTCCGCCGCTTCCCCGAACAGGGCGAATGGCGGCACCCTGACGGGCGGCCCATGGAGGTTGCCGATTGGGAAAATCCGGCGACGGCGGGCTTCACTTTCGCCTCAGCCGACCCGCAGCGCCCCTATGCCGTCACGCTGGACCGGCGGATGCGCCGCGTGGCCTTGGGCGATTGCTGAGCCGCGGCGCAAACCCCGTCACTTGCGGCGATAATCCTCCAGCGCCTTGACTGCCGGGCGCTCGGCCATGCGGGCAAGCCAGGCGGTCAGCAGCGGGGCATCTTCCGGGTTGCACTGATCGGGCGCGACGCGGGGCAAGGCCGGGGCCATGGAATACCATTTGATGTCCGCCAGCGAATAGAAATCGCCCAGCAGCCAATCCCCGCCATGGGCCAGATGCTGTTCCGCGCGGGCCACGCAATTGGCCAGCCGGCGGCGGGCATCGGCCAGTTCCTCGTCCGAATAGCCCCTGCTTGAAATCGTCTGCCATTTCTTGCGCACTTCATCATTGGGCATGCGCGCCAGGATCTGTTCCATTTCCTGCTTGTCGATCTTCGAGGCGAAGGGCGTAGCGCCATGAGAACCGATCACGGTCAGCGCGGGGCAGAAATATTCGTCCACATATTTGGTCAGCACCCGCATTTCCGCGCAAAGCCACGCATTGTCGGGGCGGAGCGCCGGGGTGGGAAAGACTGTGTCGATATATTCGTTGATGACGGTCGATTCCCGCACCACGCGCCCGTCATGGACCAGAATGGGCACCATCCCATCGGGGCTGAGCGCCTGGAATTCCGGCTTGTGGTGATCCCACTGGCGGCTGTCCAGAAGCCGGTTTTCGAAGTCCAGCCCCTTCTCCAGCAGGCAGAGCAGCGGTGTCAGCGAATTGGCGACCGGACCGAAATGATAAAGCGCAAGCATGGGCATCCTCCCCCCGAAACGATTTTGGAGGACCATATTTGACAATATCAAAAAGTCGAGAGGAATGCGTAAAATTCGTCATTGCGAGGGCCGGATGCCCGAAGCTTCGCTCGCAATGACGAATGGGTCAGCGATAGCGAAGGGGCTCTATTCCTCGCCCAGCTGGCGTTCTTCTTCCATCATCTGATCCGCGCGGCCGACCATCGTGTCGATCACCCGCCACAGCACCTTGATGTCTTCCGGCGGGATGCCGTCGGTCAGCAGGTGATCGCGTTCCACCACGCGTTCCACCATGCGGCCATATACTTCGCGCCCCTGCGGGGTCAGATCGATCTCTATTTCGGGGCCGCCCGGCTTGCGCTCTCGCGAGAGCAGGCCGCGCTCCACCATGGCCTTCACGGCCCGGCTCAATTGCCCGCGATCCTGCAACAGAAGCTCGGCCAGGCCATTGAGCGAAAGCGGCGCGAATTCGCCAACCTGCACCATGATCCGCCATTCGGTTTCCGAAAGGTCGAACTGGCGGCGCTGCGCCAGCACACCGCTGCGGCGAAGCAGGCCGAACAGGATGATCATGCGCATGGTCACAAGCTGGCCCAGCGGGCCGGACCGCTCAGTGGGGCTGCGCCGGATGCGGGCCTGTTCCTCGCTCATTTCCACGGGCTGCACCTTCGTCTGTAACTTGCTCAACTTAACCCCCACGGGAATCGGAGTGATCTGACACTATCTTTTTGATGGTGTCAAAAAGGCTTTTGTGTTTTACCTCTCCTCAATAGCGCCTTCTACCGATCCTTTCACGATTGGCTAGGGCGTGCGGTGCAAGGGCCCGGACTGCGCAGACGCAGGACACGGGCGGCCAAGGGGAGAAGACCATGCGTGAATTTCGCGGCAGGACGGCTTTTATCACAGGCGGAGGCAGCGGTATCGGCCTGGGCATGGCCCGCGCCTTCCTCGACAGGGGAATGAATGTGGTGGTGGCTGACCTGCTGGACAGCCATCTGGCGGATGCGCGCGAGCTGCTCTCCTCCACCAACCGGCTCCATTGCATCAAGCTGGACGTATCCGACCGCGAGGCGATGCGCGCAGCGGCGGAGGAAACCACCCGCCTGTTCGGCAAGGTCCATGTGCTGTGCAACAATGTCGGCGTCAGCCAGCGCAAGCCGATTGACGAGGCCGCTTATGAAGACTGGGACTATGTCCTCAACGTCAATCTGGGCGGCACTATCGCGGGCCTTGTGGAATTCCTGCCCGGCATGAAGGCCCATGGTGAAGGCGGCCATGTGGTGAACACGTCCTCCATGGCGGGGATGATCCCGGTTCCGGCTTTCGCGGGCGTCTATGCCGCGGCCAAATTCGCGGTGCGCGGGCTGAGCGATTCCCTCCGCCTGGCGCTCGCGCCCTATGGCATCGGCGTTTCGGTCCTGTGCCCCGGCATGGTCAAGACCCGCGCGATGACGGCGGGCGATGTCTATCGGCAGGCGCATGAGGGCGCCGGGGCGGATGAGAAGCGCGACACGATCGAAGGCGGGATGGACCCGTTCGGACTGGGTGACATCGTGGCGGAGGCGATCGAGCATAACCGCCCCTATATTTTCCCACACGGCGAATTTCGCGAGGAAGTGGCCGGATATTTCAACGATATGCTCGCCGCTTTTCCCGTGGATTTTGAACTCGACGAGCGCCGCCGCGCCAGCGAGGAACGCCGTGCGAAGATGACTGCCGAGGCGAAGGCCATGGCGGACGCGCTGGACCGGGCGGACTGAACGCCATGCAGGACCTAGCCGGAAAGGGCGCCTTCATCACCGGCGGCGCCAGCGGGATCGGCCTGGGCATGGCGATGGTATTCGCCCGCGCGGGCATGAACGTGGTGATTGCCGATGTCCGGCAGGATCACCTCGATGCCGCGCAGGCCGAACTGGCCGAGGCGGGCCTTGCGGGCAAGGTCCAGGGCCTGTTGCTGGATGTGACGGACCGCGATGCCTATGCCGCCGCCGCCCATGAGGTGGAGCGGCTGATCGGCAAGCTGCATGTGCTGTGCAACAATGCCGGGATCGGCATCCTCAAGAGCCTTGGTTCCGCCAGCTATGCCGATTGGGACTGGGCGGTGGATGTCAATCTCAACGGCGTGTTCAATGGCGTGCATGCCATGCTGCCGAAGATCCTCGCCCATGGCGAAGGCGGGCATATCGTCAACACCGCCTCCATGGCGGGGGTGCTGCAATATAGCCAGGCGGGCATCTATGTGGCGACGAAATTCGCCGTCGTCGGCCTGTCGGAAGCCTTGCGGGCGGAACTTGCCCCGCAGGGGATCGGCGTTTCCGCCTTCTGTCCCGGCGGGGTGCGCAGCAATATCCGCGAATATGAGAAGACGCGCCCTGCCCGCTTCGCCGCGGGGGAGGATGCACCCAAGGGCCCGCCCCCGCGCTTCAATTTGAGCGAGGAAGATCGCGCGCGGCTTCCCACGCTGACCGCCAGCCCCGAAGAAGCGGGCGAGATCGTGCTGAAGGGCATTCGCGAAAACGCGCTCTACATCTTCACGGCGCCGGAATTCCGGCCCGGCATTGCCGACCGTTTCGACGCGATGCTGCGCGCCATCGGCCATGATGAAGAGCGGGAGAAGACCGCGCTTGAACTGATACCGGGGCTGGTCGGCAGCCCGATCTATCGCGAGGCGCCATAAGGCACCCGCTACTTCTGGGGAGAAGGAAGAATGACATTACGCAAGTTTGCCGGCGCCGGACTGGCGCTGGCCGTCGCGCTGGCGGCATCGGCCACGGCCAGCCCGGCCCTCGCCGCGGATCAGGCGGCAAAGCCGTGGTACAAGAAGACCTGGGACCCGGCCAATGTGAAGCCATGCGACCGGGACTGCCTGGTGAAGATCGGAGAGGCCTATCTCACTGCATTGCAGACCAAGGATATGAGCGCCCTGCCCTTTGCCGAACAGGTGATCGCCACGGAGAATACCGGCAAGATATCCATGGGCACCGGCCTGTTCTGGCGCGCCAGGATGGAGCCGACCACTTTCAAGATCACTGTCGCCGACCCGGTGCAGGGGCAATTGGCCTTCCAGACCGTGATGAAGATCGACGGCCAGATCGCCATGATCGCCATCCGCATAAGGGTGGAGCGCAACATGATCACCGAGGTGGAGCATTGGTATGACCGGAACGTCGCCCCCGAGGCGATGGAACTGCTCACCCATCCGCGCCCCGTCCTGCTGGCCGATGTGCCGAAGAACAAGCAGATGAGCCGCGAATATCTGACCTATGCCGCCGAAAGCTATTTCGACGCGCTGACCGGGGAAGATGGCTCTATCGCGCCCTTCGCGGATGAATGCGTGCGCTATGAGCAAGGCTATCAGACGGTTGCCAACAAGCAGCCCGGCCGCGCCTCCCCCACGCCCAAGCTGCCCGATCCCAATACGGAAATGGGCCGCTTCTTCATCAAGCTATCCACCATGACCTGCAAGGAACAGGTGGATACCGGCGTGTTCAGCGGCATTAAACGCATCTGGCCGCATCGCGCTTTGGTGGTGGATCAGCAGAAGGGCCTTGTCGCGACCTTCCCCTTCTTCGTCCACGATGGCGTGCGCGAGAAGGTGGAAGGCGGGCTGCAGCGCCCGCAGACCGGCGCGGGAATGGTGATGAACCTCACCACCATGGAAACCTTCGGCATCCGCGACGGCAAGATCTACGAAGTGGAAGCCTTCCCCTTCGTCACCATTCCCTATGGCACCAATGACGGGTGGACTCACGCAGACCCGAACTGACGATATAGCGGGCCGGAAGGGGGACCGGCCCGCCCCTACCCCAGGGGGTAGGAAACCAGCGTTTCCCCGCTATCGGGCCGGGCCCTATGTTCGAAATAGAAGCGCGTCAGGGGCGGCTGCGGACCGCGATGGCAGCGGCTGAGGAAATCGTCATATTCCTTGGCCTCCAGCGTGCGGCGCTGGCGCTGGCGCAGATATTCCGCCCAGCTGCGCACCTGAAACCGCTCTGCCCATAATTCGGCATTAGTGGCATCCTGCAACAGCGTGACCTTGCGCGCGCCGTCGCGCATGCGGATGTGCTGGCGTGCGGTGATGGCCGCCAGGAAATCCTCCTGCATGCCGGCGGGCACGACATATTCGATCACCACCACCACACTGACGCCCCGGCCCTGCGGCGCATCGGGGAGATCGTATTCATCTTCCTGCGGGGCAGAGGTCAGCGCGCTGGAATGGACTTCCTCCACCGGCAGGCGCCAGGCGAGCAGCAGAGTGGAGACCAGCACCGCCGAACAGATCATATAGGTCGGCCCGATGCCCACCCGTTCCGCCACATGACCCCAGCTCCACGCCCCCAGTGTCATGCCGCCGAATGTGAACATCTGATAGAGCGCCAGCGCCCGGCCGGAGACCCAGCGCGGCACATTCATCTGCACCGAGACGTTGAAGGTCGAAAGGCCCAGCACCATGCCCGCCCCAACCACGAACAGGGCAAGGCAGGTCAGCGGCAGAAAACGGGAAAGCCCGATCCCCATCAGCGCGGCGGAAGTCACCGCAATGGCCATGCGGATCAGCACTTCGCTGGAAAAGCGATTGCGCAGGCGGCCCAATTGCGCGGCCCCGATGACGGCCCCCATGCCCATGCAGCCCATCAGCAGGCCGAACACGGTTGCCCCGTGATGCAGCAGATCGCGCGCCACCAGCGCCATCAGCGCGACCACGATGGAGGAGCAGAAACCGAAGCACATGGCCCGCAGGATCACCCGGCGCACCGGGGCGGAATGGAGCGTATAGGTCACCCCGTCGCGCATGGCGGCGAAAACGGAATCCGCATCCATCGCCGCGCGCCGTTCCGGCCGCCAGTTCATCAGCACGGCAATCAGCGCCAGATAGCTGACGGCATTGAGCGCGAAATTGACCTTGCTGCCCAGCGCCGCCACCAGCACCCCGCCCAGCGCGGGGCCCATGGTGCGGGCGATGTTGAAGCCCATCGTATTCAGCCCCACGGCATGGGGCACCTTTTCCCGCGGGACGAGATCGCCCACGGTGGATTGCCAGGCGGGCGCCATGATCGCCTGCCCCGATCCCACCAGAAAGGTCAGCAGCAGCAGCAGCGCCGGTGTCACCAGCCCGGCAAAGGCCAGCGCGGCGAGCACACCCGATGCCACCAGCATCAGGATCTGCGCGCCCAGCAGCACCAGCCGCCGGTCCAATATATCCGCCAGCGCCCCCGCCGGAAGCGAGAAGAGCAGGATCGGCAGAGTGGACAGGGCCGTGACCAGCGCCACCATTTCCGGCGAGGGGGCGAGCGAGGTCATCAACCACGCCGCGCCCACTTGCTGGAGCTGGCTGCCGATCGAGCTGATTATGCTGGCCAGCCAGATCGCCAGGAACACCCTGTGCCGCAGGGGCGACCATGTGCCCGGCGCTTGCGGCTGGGTTTTGCTTTGCGCCATATCTGCCCGCTTTTGCCCGAATTCAGGAGGTTCAGGAGTTCAGGAAATCAGCGGCTCCAACCCGGATCGGAATGATAGGGCACGGTAGTGCCGACGGCCTCGACCTGCTGGATCAGCCCTTCCTTCAGCTTGAAGGCTTCGGCCAGAAGGATGCTCGACGGCTTGTTGAACATGCCGATATCCACCTTGCGGCCATCGGGCATGACCAGTTCCTTCTTGCAGCCGCAGTGATCGAACACGGCGAAAGCGAACACGGCCTGGCGTTCCTCATCCACGATGGGGAAACGGCGGTCATGCACTTCGGTGACGACACCATAGAGCCCGGTGGAGAACTGCTCCTTGCAGCCCATGCCACCGATATCGATGCCGCCCATGCGCACGATGCCGGGATTGTTGCTGGTCAGAGTGCCGTTTTCCAGCCGGTCGCAATCGTCGGTGAAGGGGTAATATCCCTTGCCGTCATTGTTCTCGATAGCGCTGAAGTAATTATTGGCTGCTGCGATCAGTTCCTGCCGGCTGAGGCGCTTGCCGGCGGGCGGCACTTCGGACCACAGCGCCTTGGGCTTCTGCATCTTTTCCAGATAACCATAGCCCGCATCGTTCCAGGCCGGGCCCGCGCCGGTGCGATAGGTGACGATTTCCACTTCGCTGATCTTGCCCAGATGCAGCCGTACCCGCGCGCCCAGCGTCAGGCCGTGGCCGTTCTCATCCATGGTGGAAAACAGGCCGAACTGGCCGGTGGCCGGATCGGCAAAGACATGGCGATAGGCGCCAACCTTGCTGATGGTCTGCCACATGCCATTGTTGAAGCCCATTGCCTGGCCGTTTTCGGTATAGCGGGCATCCTTGGCCAGCGGCAGGCGGGAGGCATCGCGTGCGGCAAGGGCATCCAGCAATTGCCCCGCCATATCCTCCATACAAGCGCGTTCACAGGGGATCGGCGCATCCTTGGCCTGAGCGGCGGCGGGAGCGGCAGCAACGCCGAGCAGCGCCGCCGCAGCGGCCATCAGTGTCTTGATCATCATTCTCTCCCTCAGGCAGCTTGCGCGTCTTCGGCGTTCAGTCGTTCCACTTCCCGGCGGAAGGGCTTGAGGCCCAGCCAGGTGACGGCCAGCGCCACGGGCAGGAACACGATATGCAGCAGCATGATCGACCACCTCAGATCGTCAGGCGATGTGAAGATGTAATCGGTGGTCAGACCGGTGACCAAAGGCGCAAGGCCCACGCCCACCACGGTGTAGATGAACAGATAGAGCGTCATCACCTGCCCGCGGATCTCGTTGGGGGCGATGGCCAGCATCACTGCATTCAGCATCGGCCCGTTCATTCCCAGCGACAGATAGGCCACCGCGCTGAAGGCCATGGCCAGTTCCGGCGTGGGCATCAGCGGCTGGAGAATGGCGAAGGGAATGGCGACGAACCGCGTATAGAGGATCACGCGATAGGCCCCAGCCGGATCGCCCCGGTTCTGGAACCATTCCGCCCATTTCGCCCCGAGATAGAGCCCGGCGAGCATGGCGAAGATCGAAACCACGCCCGAAGTGATCCCATATTGCGCGGGGGACCAGCCATAGGTCCGCTCGAAGAAGGCAGCGCCCCAGGCACGCCCGCCCGCATCCAGCGAGCCGATGGTCAGCCCGATGAACATCGGCCCGAACACCGCGAAATGGAGCCAGAGATAGCGGATCGTGGTGCGAAAGCCGGTCTTTTGGGATTTCATCCGCAGATTATGCCGGGGCGGCTCCTTCACGGTGAACAGCAGCAGCGAGATCAGCAGCCCCGGCAGACCCACGCCCACCAGCACCACCTGCCATGGGCGCAGCACGCCCACGATGGGCAGGTCGGGCGAGCCGACCGTGGCCACAAGCCAGATCATCATCCCGCCCAGCAACAGCGACAAGCCGCTGCCCGCAACCGAGCCGATCTGCAGGGTGGAAACAGCGCGCGGCAGCTTCTCCCGCGGGAAGCAATCCGCCACCATGGAATAGGCCGTGGGGCCGTTCACGGATTCCCCTGCCCCCACCACCACGCGGGCGATGAACATCTGCGTGAAATTGCTGGCAAGGCCGGAGGCGGCCGTGGCCAGGCTCCAGATCACCAGCCCGCCCGCGATGATCCACTTGCGCGTCCAGCGGTCGATAAAGCGGGAAAAGGGCACCGCCACCAGAGCGTAGAAGATCGCCTGCGTGGGGCCGAGCAGCATCCCGGCCTCGGAATCGGTGAGCTGGAAATCCGCCTTGATCTGCTGGATCAGCAGCCCAAGAATATTCTGGTCCAGCATGGCGAAAGTGGTGATCGCGGCAAGGATGCCCACCGTGTACCAGGCCTGCGCCGGGGGCGGATAGCCGGGCGCGGGTGCCGCCTTTGCAACCTCCGTCGTTCCGCCCGGTGGCGCCACTGATCCTATGCTGGATTCATCTCCGGCAATGCTGCCCATTCGCTCTCCCCTTCTTCCCCTATGTCGAAAGGCGGAGCGCATGCCCCGCCTTCCCGTCAGCTACGCTCAGAAATCCTTGCGCAGCGTGAGCGACCATTCCCGCGGCCTTCCGACCGTCGCGCTGAGGAAGCCATAGCTTTCCCGCTGGTCCGTTATGGTGGTGAGGTAATACTCATCGAACAGGTTTGTCACTGCCGCAGCGACAGAGAAGCCCATATCCTTGTTCGCATAGGTCAGGCGGAGGTTCACCAGAGCATAGGCCGGCTGCACGGAGGATTTCGCCAGCACATTGGTGGAATAGGCGATGTCCGAACGATAGCTGACATCCACGCGCGGGGTCAGCGTCTGGTTCTCATCCAGATCGGCGTCATACTGGATCGCGCCCGAAAGGTTCCACTTGGGCACGCGGGTCTGCGGGCTGTTGAGGGTCAGGCCCTGAGTGGTAGCCAGCAATTCCTTGTAGCGGAAATCGGTATAGCCGACATTGCCCGAAATCATCAGGCCGTCGGCAGGCCGCGCCACGGCTTCCACTTCGAAGCCCTTGATCTCCGCATTGCCGACATTCTCGTTACAGAACACCGCGCATGCCCCGGCGCGATAGGCCGGATCGCGCACCTGGCCCACGATCTTGTCGAATTCGGTGAGGAAGGCCGCAGCGTTGAAGCGCAGCATATTGCCGAACAGGTTCGACTTGAAGCCGACTTCGTAGGACTTCACATCTTCCGCATCGAGCGAGAAGATCCCGCTGGCGCCAAACGGACGGGCATTGAAGGCCGATGCCGTGAAGCCCGTGGAATAGGACGCATAGAGGTTCACATTGTCCGAGGCTTCATAAGCGATGGAGAAGCGCGGATTGACGCGGTCGTCGTGGTTCCTGCCGGTCGCAACGAAGTTCAGCACGCTGAGGTTCGATGGCGAATAATCGCGGTCGAATGTGTAGGTCTTCTTTTCGTTGGAATAGCGCACGCCTGCCGACAGGGTGAGCCGTTCGACCGGATGGAGGTCCACCGCGCCGAACAGGGCCCAGCTCTTCAGCGTGGCCGTATCGTCGCTGAAGAAGTCCAGCGCCTGAGTGAAGCCTTCGGTCTGCACCCGCGCGGGGTTGAGCGTCTTGGTATCGAGGTAATAGGCGCCCAGCGTGTAATCGAGCACGTCGTTGAAGGTGGAGCCCAGCAGGCGCAGTTCCTGGCTGAACTGGCGGTGCGTCAGCGCGTTGCGCACTTCCTCCACCGGCACGGCCAGCAGGCTCTGGCCGAAATCGCCGTCATATTTGCGATAGGCGGTGATCGAGGTGAGGTGGAGATTCTCGGCCAGATTGGCTTCGATCGTCAGCGAGCCGCCATAGGCTTCCATATTGCCTTCGGACGGATTGATCAGCCCGGTGCGCTGGTTCCCGTAACGGGCATAGGTGCTGTAGCCATCGGGCGATTCAAACGAGGAAATCACCGCCTGCATCTTCTGCGGCGTTGAAACGTCGAAGCCGTAATAGCTCGTGCCCAGCCCCTTCAGCCATTTGGCAAGGCCGTTATTATCCACCCCGCTGACCGGAATCGTGCCGCCCGCAAGGCCGGTATCCGGATTGATGAGCGAGGATTGCGCATCGATGATGACTTCGGCGGAGCTTTCGGACGTTTCATTGGTGTAGTCGCCCGAGAGATAGACCTGCACATCGCTGCTCGGCTCATAGCCCAGCGTGCCCCGGAAGCTGTAGCTGTGCCCGCCGCCCAGCGTGCCGACCTGGCAGCTGTCATTATTGACCGGCCCCTGCCCGACGCCGCCGACCTGGGCATTGCCATATTGCGGATTGGCGCATTTGTAATCGAGCCGCTTGACGTGGCCTTCCTGCCCCTTGGCATTGGCCACCACGCGCAGGGCGAGCTGTTCGGTCAGGCCCAGATCGTAGGCGCCGCGGATCTGATAGCGTTCGCGGCTGCCGCCGGTCGCTTCGAAATAGCCGCTATTGTCGCCCTTGGGCTTCTTGGAGATCAGGCGCAGCGCGCCACCCACGGAGTTGCGGCCGAACAGGGTGCCCTGCGGCCCGCGCAGCACTTCCACCCGCTCCAGATCGAGCACGTCGAACACCGAGCCATAAGTGGTCGCGTAATAGACATCGTCCACATAGAAGCCGACGCGCGGCTCGAAAGCGGTCAGGAAGTCCGCCTGGCCGAGGCCGCGGATGAAGGCCTGGTTGGTCTGCGCACCATAGCCGGAACCGCCGCTGGTCATTTCCACGTTCGGCACCGAATTGGCGATGTCGAGCACGTTCTTGACGCTGCGCTGCTCCAGTTCCTCGCTGGTCACCGCCGAAATGGCGATAGGCACGTCCTGCAGCGCCTGTTCTCGGAACTGGGCGGTAACGATGATTTCCTGATTGGTGTTTTTGCCGCCGGATTCCTCGTTCTGGGCAAAGGCCGCGCCGGGCGCGACAATCGCCGCCCCCAATGCGACCCAGCTGGCGCGTGTAGCGAATTTCCGGGCGGATAGCCGCCGGGCAGGCTTGGTATTAGGCATTGTCTCTCTCCCCATTTGTCCGTTTCTCTGGACCCGCCGTGCTCCGTCCTTATGCGGATGCTCCGGCCCCTTCATTCAACCGTAGTCCGTCACCCCCAGCGCCCCAGTTCGGGGCCCATGGTGGCGACAAGCGGCATGTCCCCCGCCGCGTGACGCACCGCAGGCCGCTCAGCCACGCGGGCGAGCCAATCCTGCGCCTCCGCAGGCAAGGCGATGCCCAGAGCGGCAAATTGCGCGAGATGCGGATAGGCGGCGATGTCCGCCACCGAATAGGCAGCACCCGCCAGCCAGCCCGTGGCGGCGGCATCCTGAGACACACGCGCGGCGGCCTTTTCCAGCGCCCGACGCGCGGATGAGACCTGATCTTCGGAAAAGCCCTCCAGCGCCTGCCGCCACAGGGCAGCACGTGCGGGAGGGAGGCCGTCGGGCCGCGCATCCGCCGCGCCGCCCATCAGTGCCCAGCGCGCAATGGCGAGGTTAGGCGCAATATGCGTCTCCACATATTTGCCCCATTTGTGGACCGCATAGCGCGCCTGGGGGTTCTCGCCGCCAAGCGGGGGCGCGGGAAATGCTTCATCAAGATAGAGCAGGATGTGGAACGTGCCGGTCAACGCGCTGCCATCGGCCAGCAACACCGGCACCTGCCCTTCCGGGTTGAGTTCCAGAAATGCCTCGGAATGGTTCTCGCCCCCCGCAAGGTCGATTGGGCGGGAAGTGAAATCCAGCCCCTTTTCAGCCAGTGCGATCAGCATGGAGGCGGAATGGCCCGTCGGCCCGCCATGATACAGCTCGATCATGCGGCATCCTCCACGCCCAGCAGGCGGCGCACATCGGCGGCCCTTTGCGTGATGAAGCCCCGCCCCGTGCCGAAGCCGCGCTGCAGGCCGGGCCGTGCATGGCAACGCCGCAGCCACGCCATCATATGCGGGCGGCGCTGGTCGTTCACATCGTCAGGATAGGATTGCGGCAGGTGATAGAAGGTGGCCATCACATTGATGTCCGCCAGCGAGAATTCCTCCCCCGCCAGATAGGGCGCTTCGGCCAGCAGATCCTCGAACAGATCGAAGCTTTCGGCGACGCGGCGAGTGGATTCGTCCAGATCGGCCTGCGGGGTCTTGCCGAACATCAGCTTTTCCCAGGCGGCGCGGCGTTCCGGCAGCGGAATCTTTTCGAGTTCGCGGCGCTTCTCCGCCTCGTCCACTTCGGCATAGCGCGGGGCGGCAAGGCGGTTGGAAGCGAGCATGGCCAGCGACGGCGCCACGACATTGTCCATATAGCGCATCACCTGGCGCATGCGCCAACGCCACCACGGATCGGCCGGGCGCAGCGAGGGGCCTGCGAAGGCATCGTCGATATATTCCATGGCCGGGGTGGATTCGGTCATCACGAAGCCGTCATGCACCACGGCGGGAATCGTCCCGTCGGGATTGATCGCAAGAAAAGCCGGAGAAAACTGTTCCAGCTTGCCCATGTCGATATAATGATGCGTGAAGGGAACCTGCTTTTCATGCAGACAAAGCAAAGGCTTGCCTGAATTTGCATTGGGCTCCCAGGTGTAAACCTCAAGCATCGCTTCTCCAATATTCACCCATCTGACGCGGGTGATCTTGCTGAGCCTATCGGCGCATATTGAGTCCGTCAATAAGGTATTTTTACAAAGTCAAAAAGGTTCGCCCGGCACTAGGGCCGGGCGAACGGCCAGCATGGAAACTCGTGGGATCGGTGAGGAATTTCCCGCTGGCCAAACTGATTATTTAACTGTGCCCAGCGTCTTGCCGTCAGCCAGCCGCACCCCGGCATAGCTGCCGCCCTTGCTGCCATCGCGCAGCGGGTGGATATAGAGCTTCACCTTGTCACCGGGCTTCAGGGTGGTTCGTTTCCACCCCTCGCTGACCAGATTGTTGGGGCTGTTCATCTCCACCGCCCATAATTCCGCCCCGCCCTTCACGGCCACATTGGCCTCGATGAAGGAATGGGGATTCTGCCAGCGGAAGCGCACGATCGTGGCATCCAGCGCCACAACCTTCGTCATGTCGAACATGGCGTAGCTGTGATGGGCCCCGGCGGGCAGCGCGGTGAAGGCCGCAGCCAGCGAGAGGGCGGCCAGGGCCGACCTTGCAATGCGGCGCATGGAAGACCTCCCCATTCTCAGAACACATTCACGGGCTTGCCGTCCTTCGGCAGGCCGGAATCGAGCAGCTTGCCATCGGCCTTCTTCAGATCGAGGAACAACCCGCCCGGCTTGCCATCGCGCAAGGGGTTCATCCGCAGCGATATCTTGTCCCCGGTCTTGAGCGAGGCGCGGCTCCAGCCCTGCCGCTTCAAGTTGTTGGGGCTGTTCAGCTCGATGCTCCAATGCACCACCTTGCCGCTGCCTGGCACATCGATCTCTATAAAGGCGTGGGGATTGGTCCACTGGAATTCGGCCACGGTTCCCACCAGCGTCACGATCTTCTTCTGGTCGAACATCGCGAAGCTGTGATGCGCCTGTGCCGGCCCGGCCAAGCCCAGCGGCAAAGTCAGTGCCAATGCCATGCCCAGCCCCGCGCGCCGTCGCGCCAGTTTCTTGCCTAGACTCACCCAACACTCTCCTGATCGGCGGTTGGCCCGCCCGTGCCCTTATCTAATGTCATCTTTTTGATAGAGTCAATAAGCCATTCGCATATCCACACCGTGAGGGCCGGGGGGTTGTGAGCCCCGTAAATTGTGAGCCCCTGCGCAGGCAGGGGCCTCCCGAATATCGCTCCATCGGGGGAGAGGCCCCTGCCTGCGCAGGGGCTCACGGGGTGGCGGGTTCGTATCCCACACTTGACATTTGAACCTATTTGGTTATATAGACGCCCATCCTGCATCTCAAAACAGGATGTGGAACCGGGAGAGCGGCTCGGCCGGCTTGCCTTCCCCTCCAGCAGCGGGTGTTCCTGCTTTCCGGCAGGGAAATGTCACTCCCGCATCGCGGCCGGCGCTCTTGCGTCAGGGACAGGCCCCGCAAGGCCGGTCCAGCCGCCGGATCGGATTTGGCGCGGCACCAGCCGCGATGGAAGTGCGCATCGTGCGAGCCCGCCCGCGC
>MKUB01000012.1:0-2134 GCA_001898545.1 Sphingomonadales bacterium 63-6
GAGCCGGGGAATTTCAGCGCCAGATGCTCGACGATGGCGGTCGCCTCGATCACCGTGACGTCGCCGTCCACCAGCACCGGGAACTTCCCCGCCGGATGGGATCGAGCCACGAAGTCGGTATGGTCCGGATTATCCGGCCCGACTTCGCGAAATTCGAACTCCGCCCCCGTGGCATAGAGCGGGATCAGCCCCTTCCACGTATAGGAGGAGAAGGGGTGGCCATAGAGTGCGAGCATCCGGACTATCCTGCAATCGCGGCTTCGATGGCCGCTATGTCGATTTTCTTCATTCCCATCATTGCCTGGAAGGCCCGGGCCCGGGCGGCTCCGTCAGGATGGGAATGAGCCTGCATCAGGGCGCGGGGAGTGATCTGCCAGGAGACGCCCCAGCGATCCTTGCACCAGCCGCACATGCTTTCAGCCCCGCCATTGCCGACGATGGCATTCCACAGGCGGTCGGTTTCCTCCTGAGTATCGGTCAGCACCTGAATGGAAAACGCCTCGCTCTGCTTGAAGGCGGGGCCGCCATTGAGGCCGAGGCAGGGAATGCCCGCCACGGTGAACTCCACCATCAGCACGGCGTCCTTGGGGGTGGAGGGATTATCCGCCGGTGCCTTGTGGATTGCGCCCATGGTGCTGTCTGGAATGGTCTCGGCATAAAAGCGGGCGGCATCTTCCGCTCCGCTTTCGTACCAGATGCATATTGCGGCTTTGTTCTGCATGGTCACGCTCCCTTGCGCGGGCCGACGAATGCCACGGAGGCACCGGCCGGATCGCGGGCCACAAAGATGAAATCGCCGCTGGGGACTTGATGAATATCCTGCGTCACCGTGCCGCCGTGGGTTTCGGCGGCGGATTTCGCGGCGTCGATGTCTTCCACGCCGAAGAACAGCAGCCAGGCCGGCTTCTGCCCCGGTGCGATCATCGGGTTGAAGGCGCCGATCTGCACACCGTCGAATTCGATGAAACGGTAATCGCCCGCCAGGCCCATGGGCATGGTCTGGTCGGTCTTCCAGTCGAACATCTCGGTGTAGAAGGCGTTTGCGGCAGGCGCGTCAGTAGTGTCGAGCTGCATCCAGCGGCAATGGCCGGGCTTCTGCGCGTCGAACACGTCGCTCGTCAGTACAAGCTTGTCGGGCGGCGGGGCGGGGGTCATGATATAGAAGGGCGCCCCCTGCGGGTCGGCCAGCATGGCCATGCGCCCGGCACCCGGAACGGACTGCGCGCCCATCCACACCGTGGCGCCCATTGCTTCGGCCTGCGGCAGTGCGGCGTCGACATCGGGCACATGGAAATAGGCGATCCAGCCGGGCTGGACGCCCCCTTCGATCATGGCGGGCGTGAGAGACAGCACGCCGCCTTCATGGCCGCCATGGGCGCGGTGGATCATGCGATATTCCGCGCCATTCGGCATGGTGTTGCCTTCGGGCGGAATGGTCCAGCCGGTGACTGCGCGATAGAAGGGCGCAACCTTCGCCGCATCGGGCGTCATCAGCTCGTACCAGACGGGGAAGCCAGCCATCACTTGGCATCCTTGAACAGCAGAGGCTCGAAGCCGCCGAACACCATGCGCTTTCCATCGAAGGGCATAGTGTCGCCGAATTCCTCCATGCGCGGATCGCTCATCAGCTTTTCATGGCTCGCATCGGCCGTCGCCTTGTCGGGCCAGATGATCCAGGAGAAGACGACCTTTTCGCCTTCCTCCAGATTTACCGAACGGCGAAAATCCGTCACCTTACCGTCGGGAACGTCCACTTCCCATGCTTCCACATGCTGCTGGGCTCCGAAATCCTTGGCGATCTCCCAGAACTTTGCCGCCATGTCGTGATAGGCGTCCTTGTTCTCGGCCGGGACCGGCACGATGAATCCCTGGATATACATGGCTTCAGGCTCCTTCCATTTGTGGGACATTGTCTGAGAAATCGGCCAGCTGCGCCTCCAGCGCCCGCTTATATGCCGGGCGGGCGGAGGCGCGATCGAGATAGGCGGCAAGGTTCGGGTAGGCCGCCACCATATCCGTGTGGCGCAGATTGGTGAGCACGGTTGCCATTGCGATGTCCGCGATGGAGAAACTCCCGGCGAGCCATTCCTTGTCGCCCAGAGCATCGGAAACGCGCATCAGCTTGCGGTCCACC
>MKUB01000012.1:2187-2973 GCA_001898545.1 Sphingomonadales bacterium 63-6
AAGATCATAGCTCACCAGTCGGCCGACATGCGGCTCCACGCTGTTGAGGGCAGCGAACAGCCAGGAAATTGCGTTCCAGCGGGTCTGAGGTTCCGCTGGCAGCAGTCGCTCGTCATCTTCACCAAGATAGAGCAGGATCGCGCCGCTTTCGAAGAATTTCAGGTCCTGATCCGCAAAGGCGGGAACCTGATCGAAAGGCTGCCAGGCGAGATAATCCTCCGGGCGGGGAATCATCGCCCCGAAAAGCTGCGTGTCATAGGCTCTCCCGATCTCTTCCATCGCCCAGCGCACGCGTAGGTCGCGCACCAGGCCGCGGGCGGGTTCGGGAACCCAGTCAAAGGCGGTGATTACGGGGAGTGAGGCCACGGGATCAGTCCTTCTGCGAAGTGATTGGAAACACGGCCCTCAACCCCGGCATGCGCAGCCAGAGGCCGCCCCACATGAATAGGGACAGGTAGATGCCGAACAATGTATGGCTGAACAGAGGGCTGCCCACCCGGATGTGCGCCGCCATCGCGCCGCCGATCAGGGCGGTCATCAGCACCGCGCCCAGCACAGCCGTGCGCGGCACCAGATAGAGCAGCACGAAAACCAGTTCGAGCCACCCGATCAAGGTCACATAGCCAGTTGGCCAGCCGAGATCGCGCAGACTGGCCGCGGCAACTTCCATCCCCAGCAGCTTGGGCGCGATGGATGCCCCCAGCATGAACAGCGCGAACAGACCCGTCAGCACCCACCCGGCCAAGGTCATCTGCTTCTGGTTCATGGCAATTCCTCCCCCCCCCC
>MKUB01000012.1:2991-7421 GCA_001898545.1 Sphingomonadales bacterium 63-6
TGGGCTCAGCCTTCCGCACCGCCCATCGCCGCCGGGTCCATCCAGAAGGCTTCCCAGACATGGCCGTCCGGATCGGCAAAGCTGCGGGAGACCATGAAGCCATGATCCTGTTTCGGATTAACGTCCGCCGTGCCGCCCTCGGCACCGGCCAGGTCCACGATGCGATTCACTTCGTCCGTGCTGTCGAAATTGAGTGCCAGCATCACTTCGCTGGAGCCTTCGGGCGGGAAGGGGCGCTGTGTGAAGTTGCGCCAGTGGCCGTGGCTCAGCAACATGACGAAGATCGTGTCCGACCACACCATGCAGGCCGCATTTTCATCCGTGAATTGCGGGTTGTTCGGAAAACCCAGCGCTTCATAGAAGGCCTTGGCGCGCGGCAGGTCCGCCACCGGCAGGTTCACGAAAATCATCTTGCTCATGTCCAGCATTCTCCCCTTTGGCGAATCGCCATTGCCCAAGCATCACCTTGTGAGTTACTAAAAGCAACCATGAAGTCACTAAAGGAAACCAATTCGTCGCAAGAGTGCCACGGCAAGTGGTATGGCGATGCCTGCGGCACGGCCTTCGCCATGGAAGTGGTGGGGGAACGCTGGTCGCTGCTGATTGTGCGCGAATTGCTGCTGGGCGGCAGGCGTTTCTCCGATCTGCGTCGGGTTCTGCCGGGCATCAGCGCCAAGGTTCTGACCGAACGGCTTGGCGGGCTGGAGGCAGCGGGCGTGCTGGTGAAGCGCCAACTGCCGCCGCCAGCTTCCATGCAAATCTACGAGCTGACCGAATGGGGCTACACGATCGAGCCTGCGATACAGGAACTGGGCCGCTGGGCGGCGCGATCAGTGCTGCATGATCCGATGCTGCCGCTATCCGCCGTGTCGCTGATGATCTCGATGCGCACCATGTTGGACAGGGAAGGGGCCAAGGCCTTCGATGCAGTGGTGGGCTTCGATGTGGCCGGGGAGATGTTCGTTGCGGAATTGCGGGGCGGGCAACTGCCGATCCGCCGCGTCGATACTCTGGATGCGCCAGTGATCTTCCGGGCGAAGGATGCCATGGCCGTGGCCGCGCTGCTCTATCCGAAAATCCCGATGGAGGCGCTGGAGGCAGAGGCTGGGTTGGTGGTGGAGGGAGATCGCGAGCTGGCGAAACGCTACGCCGCGCTGTTCTCCCTGCCGCCGAAAATCGGGGCGCCTGCGCAATAGTGGTTCGTCATTGCGAGCGGAGCGAAGCAATCCAGCGCGTTGCGCGCGAGGCCCTGGATTGCTTCGCTACCTGAGGTGGCTCGCAATGACGAAGCCGGGTAAACGATCAGCCGCCCAACGAAGCGAATACCGCCGCTTCCTGCTCCGCCGCAGCCTGCCAGGCGTGACGGGCGCTCACCCGGTCATACCAATCGGCCAAAGCGGGGTAGCGCGAGACATCGATCTGCCAGCCAGCATAGCTCAATGTCTTGACCGAGGATGCAACCGCAATGTCACCTACGGAGAATTCACCGGCCAGCCAGCCGCCATTACCGAGCACGCTTTCGAGATAATCGAGCGGCTTGAGGATCGCTTCCTCAGCAGCGATGGCCGCTGCCTCGTCGCCTTCCTTGCCGAAGATCTTGGGGTAGAGGAACCGGTTGACCACGATGGGCGCGCCCGCCGGGATCAGGATGGTATCCGCTACCTCGTCGAACCAAACGGCCTTGCCGCGCGTCTGAGGCTCTGCGGGGAGCAGGGCGGGGGTGGGGTACTTGGCTTCGAGATAGGTCACGATGGCGGTTGAATCGGCCAGGCGGAAATCGCCGTCCTGAATTGCCGGAATCTTTCGGAAGGGGCTCGCCTGCAGGAAGGCCTCGTCAGGCTGGTTGGGGTTCGACGGGATCAATTCCGCATCGATTCCCTTTTCCTTGGTGGCGACCAGCACCTTGCGGACGAAGGGCGAGAGGGGAAAACCGAAAATCTTCATGGATGTGCTCTCCCGTAAGGCCGAATCTGGCCTATTACGGGGATTGCTTGTTGCAGCGGCGCGCGCGCCCGTCTAGTCGATCCGGCGCGATGAATGAGATGACCAACAAGCACTCTGAGCCCACCGGAACCACCCGCCTCGCAGAACCTGACAAGGTGATCAGCGTACGCGAAGTCTTCGGGATCGATACGGACATGACTTGCCCCGCCTTCAGCGAGGCGGATGAGCGTGTGCCCGATCGGGATGACACCTATGTGTTCGATCCGGATACTACTCTCGCGATCCTTGCGGGCTTTGCCTATAACCGCCGCGTGATGGTGCAGGGCTATCACGGGACCGGCAAATCGACTCACATCGAACAGGTGGCAGCGCGCCTCAATTGGCCGTGCATCCGCATCAACCTCGATGCGCATATCAGCCGCATCGACCTGATCGGGCGCGATGCCATCGTGCTGCGCGATGGCCTGCAGGTTACCGAATTCCGTGAAGGCCTGCTGCCCTGGGCATTGCAGCACCCGGTTGCCCTGGTGTTCGACGAATATGACGCCGGTCGCCCGGACGTGATGTTCGTGATCCAGCGCGTGTTGGAAACCGAAGGCAAGCTGACCCTGCTCGATCAGAACCGCGTGATCCGCCCGAACCCCAATTTCCGCCTGTTCGCCACGGCGAATACGGTGGGCCTTGGCGACACCAGCGGGCTTTATCACGGCACTCAGGCGATCAACCAGGGCCAGATGGACCGCTGGAACATCGTGGTTGCCCTGAACTATCTGCCGGAATCCACCGAACTGGACATCGTCTCGGCCAAGAACCCGGAGATGGACAAGGACGTGATCGCCAGGATGATCCGCGTCGCCGGGCTGACCCGCCAGGGCTTCATCAATGGGGATATCTCCACTGTGATGAGCCCGCGCACGGTCATTACCTGGGCGCAGAACGCCGCGATCTTCAAGGATGTGGGCTTCGCCTTCCGCCTCAGCTTCCTCAACAAATGTGACGAGGCGGAACGGATGCTGGTGGCCGAATATTATCAGCGTGTCTTTGGCGTGGACCTGCCGGAGAGCGTGGTAGGCAAGGCGTGAGCAAGCTTCATGCCCTTCCTCTGACGGGGAAGGGCATGGCGCGCAATTCCACTCGCCAAGGCTGTGTTGTTCCTCTAATACAGCATCCCGATGGACCTTCCTTCCCGTAAGCCGGGCGTAAAACGGCGCTGGTGGCCGTGGTCGCGTGAACCGCGACCCGTGCAGCATATCTATTACGAGGAAGCACCGCGTTCCCCGCTTTATGGGCTGGATGCGGATGATGACGATGTTCCTCCCGGTGCGCTGGGAGGCAGGGTAGGTGGGGGCGCCGAAACGCCTGCCACGCCCACCAGGAAGCTCCATACGCGCTGGTGGTGGATCAGGCGGGGCTTGGCTGCCTTCGCGCTGATATTCGTGTTGCTGGTCGGCTGGCTGATGGTCACCGCGCCGCTTTCCAAATCGCTCCAGCCCATTGCTCCCCCGGAACTGACGCTGCTGGCGGCGGATGGCACACCGATTGCCCGCAATGGGGCAGTGGTAGCCAAGCCGGTGAAGGTGGCGGACTTGCCGCCCCATGTAACGCAGGCCTTTATCGCGATCGAGGACCGGCGTTTCTACGATCACTGGGGCATCGATCCACGGGGCATAGCGCGCGCTGTGTGGAGCAATCTGACCACCGGGCGCACGCAGGGTGGCAGCACGATTACCCAGCAGCTCGCCAAGTTCACTTTCCTGACGCCCGAGCAGAACCTTACCCGCAAGGCGCGCGAGGCGCTGATCGCCTTCTGGCTGGAAGCATGGCTGACCAAGGATGAAATCCTCGAGCGCTATCTCTCCAACGCCTATTTCGGGGACAATGTGTATGGGCTGCGTGCGGCTTCGATGCATTATTTCCATCGTCAGCCGGAAAAGCTGAAGCCGGAACAAGCCGCCATGCTGGCCGGGCTGCTGCAGGCCCCGTCACGCTATGCGCCGACCCGGAACTACAAGCTGGCGGAAGAACGTATGCGCGTCGTCCTTCAGACCATGGTGGAGGCGGGCTATCTGACGCAGGCGGAAGCGAAGGCCATGCGCTCGCCGCGTCTGGATGTGCGGGATGGGGGCGATAATCTGCCCACTGGCACCTATTTCGCGGACTGGGCCCTGCCCGAAGCGCGCAAGCTGACCGAAGCGGGTTATGGCGGGCAGACCATCACCACCACGCTCGATTCCCGCCTGCAGGCTGCTGCCCGGCGCGCGGTGAGCCGGGCAGGGCTCGGCAAAGCGCAGGTGGCCCTGGTGGCGATGCGCCCCAATGGCGAAGTGGTGGCCATGATCGGCGGCAAGGATTACGAGGATTCGCCCTTCAATCGGGCCACGCAGGCTCGGCGCCAGCCGGGTTCAACCTTCAAGCTGTTCGTCTATCTCGCCGCTCTGCGCGATGGCATGTCGCCTGACGACACAATCGAGAATACTCCCATCGAG
>MKUB01000013.1:0-2173 GCA_001898545.1 Sphingomonadales bacterium 63-6
TAAAGAAAAGCAGCGATACTGGGCTTTTCAGCCATTCTTCGAGGTTCTTCTCGACCTCCCGACGCAGCAAGGAATCGGCAATGGCCACTTCGACCCGCGTAGTCCCGGATGTAGGCTGACCGCCGTCGATCCAGTGCGGCTCCGTGAACCGGGCGCGATCGAAGGCGACCGCCAAACTCGGTGTGAGAAGTTCCACCCGTTCGCCGAGGCTGAAGGTGCTTTTGAACCCGATGCCGCGAAACCCGATCGTGTGGAGAGCGCGCTTGTTCGAATAGCCGAAACGGCAGATCGACGCGAAATGCACCTCGATGAAGTCCTCGCCATTGTGCTCGAACACAAAGCGATCGTTCTCGATAGACACACGCGCTTCACTGGCACCGGCGTCGTCGGCATTCTGGAGCAGCTCGGAGAGGATATGGCGCGGGCTCTGCACCTGCTTGAAGAGCTGGTGCCACGGGCCGGCAAGCTCAGGGTCTGCCTCCAGCTGGTCCCAGCGCTTGGCAGCGCGATCTTGAATCGCGTGAAAGTAACTCGGCGGGCCGAACACCGCGGTAGCTATCTGGCTCTCCGCGGTCACAGCGGCAACTCCAGCGTCGATGGCATGGCAACCAGCTCTGGTCCGCGCGGCGGAGCGCTTTTGAGCCAACCGCCCTTGACCGTCTGGATGGCGGAAATCGGCAAGCGTTGCGCTGCAGGTAGCTCACGGAGGTCGCGAACATGCCAGAATACCGCCCAATACCCCCGGTTGTCCGAGGCATATTGGCCTGTCGTCAGCGGACGATGTGCCATGCTCTGGGAATGTTTGCCGTTGCCGCTTTCCTCGCTGCCGACGTACCAGCCGACCCACGACACGATGAAACTGTCCTTGGCAGGCACATCCTCGTGCGAGGGATAGATCAGGACCGGAACGCGCGCGCCGCTACGCAGTTCGTCGACCTGACGGAACAACTCCCACTTGCGCGAGCCGAACGCGACGAAGCCGGACTTTTGCGCGATATCGACGCCGGACTGAAGATGTTCCAGTGGGACCGGGGCAAGAATGGCGAAATCCTTGATCTCCATCACGATGCCCTCCCTTGCGATCCGTACCGCCTGAGGCTGACGCGATAGCGATAGGGGGCGACCTCCTCGACCACGACGCGATCTCCGGTCCGGGCGCGATGCAATTGATAGAAGGCCCCGATCCAGCCTCGCGCTCGGAAGAATTTCTTCTGGCCGTCGAGATCGGTCTGGACCGGTTCGCCACCGCCCCAATCGATCGTCAGGTCGCGCTTCGCCCGCGTTGCTTTGTTCGAACCGCCTATGGCGTCGGCCGGGAAGCGGTCGAAGAACGAGCGCAGATAGATGTGACTGTTCGTGAGGTTTCCGTCGGTGATCTCCACTTCACCGATCACGCGCCCCGTCGCTACCCGCGAAGCCGCCACGTCCCTTAGCGTCAGAGGCTGCGCGGCCGGCATTACCGGTGCCGAGGGGCTCGGTTTCGCAGGCGCGGCAACGTCCGGCTTCCCATCATCCCATTCAACGTCGATATGCAGCTTTCGGCCGCGCTGGGAGACATCGACTTTCACCGTATCGGCGTCGCCGAACCGATCACGACGCGAAGCGTCGGCCATCGGCATTGCCGTTGCCGGATTTATGGTCGTGACCTTGGCCTCGAACTGGCTGGCGATCCCATTGATGGCCGCGTCGTCCAGCTCGACCCAGGTCACGGCTCCACTCTTGTGCCGGTAGAGAACCGGACGCTCGAGCCGACGCACATCGGCCAGCTTCCAGGGCGTGTTCCATTTCGCGACTTCGCCCGAGCGGATCATGTGCTCGGGAATGCGGTGATGTTCAAACGTGGCGATCATCTCCGCTGGCGCTAGCGGCGCGCCGACCTCGATCAGCCTCGCCACGCCATAGACCGCCCCGGTGCCTTTACGGATCAGACCGAACCAGCCGCGATGCGACGCCCCCGACGCGCGCATTTCCCAGTCTTTGGTCCCGCCAAGAATGTAGCCAATCCAAGGATCGGCGATGATCAGTCCTTTGGTGACCCTCATCGCGGCGCCTCCGCACGCTCGAGCAGGCGCGGCAGGTGGAACTGAATCGCCGTTTCGAGAAAGGATGGCTCACGCTCGACAAGAGGGCCGCGCACATAGCGCGGCTCATGGGCGAAGCCGCCGGTGACCGG
>MKUB01000013.1:2179-4447 GCA_001898545.1 Sphingomonadales bacterium 63-6
GGCCAGAATGAACTTCTCCGGCTCGTGCAGCGAGGTGATGACCTCCTGCCGTGTGATCATCACGGAGTCCGCGCCGTCGACACGGCCCTTTACCTCGATGAAGCGCAGATGACCTGACTTCGGATCGTGCGAGGCGATGTCGTATCCGATCTTCTGAGCGGAAACATCGACGGGCGCATGCCCCAAGGCACGCTCCGCCGCCATGACCGCTTCCATCGCGGCGAGCTCAATGACTCTGCGAGCCGCTGGATCCTCCGCGAAATGGTTCGGGATGCTCGGTGCCTGACGCGCATCCAGAAGACCGCGCGGAATGACCACCATTCCGCCGCGCACGCGCGGCGGCTGCGACGATACGAAACGCTCCTGTTCAAGCTGATCCATCCGGCGCTTCTGGCGCTCGGCCAGATCCTCTGCCCGGCGCTGGGCGTTCTGCCAATTGAGCCGCGTCTTCTTGCCGGCCTTCTCTTCCTCCTTCAGTTCGAATGCTCGCGAGTCCCAGTAATTGATCTCCTTCTTGAGCCGGGCGCGGACCTCACGCTCGACCTTCTCGATTTCAGGCAGACGGCGCGCCTTGACTTCCGCGACATGCCCCTGCGCCAGTTCCACCGTGGCGAAGCGGATGGCCGTCTTCTCCAGCTCGCTTGTCAGCCAACTCTCGTCGAGCAAGTCACGGACGGCGCCAATCTCCTCGGCCGTAGCCGGGCGAAGGTTGAGGTGCGGCGCGATGCCGGCATTGACTGTCTGGCCGGCCTTGTCGATCGCAGCGAACTGGAGCCGCTGCGAAATCACATGCGGCTTGCCGGCGCTCGTCGTGCGGCCGTCCTGAACCGTATGCTCCAGAAGGAAAACGGCGGAAAGCGAGTCGCCTGGATCGGTTTCATCGACCAGGATCGCGCCCTGACGCATGATCTGCTCATACTGCTCGCGGATGAGGCTGATCACGGCTTCCAGCAGCGGGTGTCCGGGGCACACGAAAGCCGCAACGGGCTGCTGGTTGATCAGACTCTTCTCAAAGCAGATCCGCTCATACTGCTTCTGGATCGGCGCGCCGGTGCCGATCTGGCGATCGCGCTCGCGGATGCGTACCGGGACGTGGGTTACCTCCCAGCGTCCTTCCTCGCGGCGCTTGAGACGGCCGCCGAGCTGCTGGAACGCTTCGACGAAGAAGCTCTGGATGTGGTGTGGCTGAAGCCGCAGCGCTTCTGCCCGCTCCATCTCGAGCCGCAGTTCCTCGACCCTGGCCTCGGGCATGGTGTCGTTGGTAAGCGCGCGCCGTCGGAGCAGTTCGAGCAGATGCGTCTGATCGACCGCGCCATCAACCTGTTGGAAGAGCCGCGCCTTCACATCCTCCTGCTCGCCATATTGAATCGCCTGGAAGAGAAGATCTCTCAGGGCTGTGCCCTCGAAGAGTTCACCAAGCACGTCATAGACGCGGCCGCCCAGCGCTTCCCGTGCCGCCTCCAGCTTTTCGAGGAGGCGGCCATAGACCTCGCCCTCGCGTGTGTCGGCGGCGACGAGATTCCACAAGTGACAGACCTCGGTCTGGCCGATGCGGTGGATGCGGCCGAAGCGCTGCTCGATCTTGTTGGGATTCCAGGGCAGATCGTAATTGACCATCAGATGGCCGCGCTGAAGATTCACACCTTCGCCGGCAGCATCATTGGCGATCAGGACGAGCAGATCCTTGTCCTGCATGAAGCGCTCGATCACCTTGCGGCGCTCCTCGCGCGACACGCCGCCATGAATCACATCCACCGCCTCGGGATTGCCGAGGCGCGCCCGTACCTTGTCGAGCAGGTAATGGAGCGAGTCTTTGGGCTCGGTAAAGATGATCAGCTTGCGACGATTGCCGGCCGCGTCGACCATCAGATCGTCGTCGAGAATGCGATTGAGCTGGGTCCATTTCGTATCGACGCCGGAGCGCAGAACGCCCAAAGCCATCGACTCCAGACCCTTCAGCGTCTCGACTTCCAGCGCGAGCTGCTCGACCGTCTCGGCTGTGGTTGCGCCCGTCGAGATCAGCTCTTCGAGCTCGTCGATCTCCTCCTGGCCATATTCATCGATGTTGCCGAGCACGTCCGCATTGATCGATGGCTCTGCGACCCCGGCCCGTCTTCCTTTGGTGGCAAGACGCGCCTCGCCCAGCTCGGTCTCCAACCGCTCACGGCGGCGCTTCAGCGATTGGTAGATGGCGGCCGGCGACGAAGCGAGCCGCCGCTGGAGAATCTGCAACGCGAACCCGACATTGTTGCGCTTTTTGCCGTCGCC
>MKUB01000014.1:0-28583 GCA_001898545.1 Sphingomonadales bacterium 63-6
GCCAGTGGCAATAACCTTGGCTGGGCGTCCGATTTCGGCGCGAAGGCGGGCGATCAGCCCTTCCATCATCGCGACATAGCCCCAGAAAACACCGATCAGCATCTGATCCTGCGTGTTCCGCCCGATGACCGAGTTGGACCGGGGATTTTCGATAGCGATACGTGGCAGCTTGGCGGTGTTGTTCACCAGCGCATCAAGCGACAGATTAATGCCCGGAGCAATTATGCCGCCCTTATAGGCTCCGCTGAAATCCACCACATCGAACGTGGTGGCCGTGCCGAAATCCACCACGATGAGATCCCCGGTATATTTGGCATGGGCCGCAATCGCATTCACAGCCCGATCAGCCCCCAGAGAGCTCGGCTCGTCCACATCGATGGGAATGCCCCATTCTGCCCTGCCCTGCCCGGCGACCAGCGCCTCGACGCCGAAATATTTGCTGGAAAGCACCTGCAAATTGTGAAGCGCCCGAGGCACCACGGTGGAAATGATCACCTTCGTCACATCTTCGCGGGAGAAACCCTCGATGGACAGGAGTTGCACCAGCCACACCGCATATTCATCCCCGGTTCGCCGGGGATCGGTAGCAATCCGCCAGCGGGCGCGAATGACGAGTTTTCCATTCTCCAACCCGAACAGGGCAAACACGACATTGGTGTTTCCGACATCGACAGCAAGCAACATCAGTCCTGCCCTCCAATCAGCGATACGTCCCCAGCATGGACCGTCCTTCGGCTTCCATCTTCGAGACGGAGGCACAGCGCCCCATCCGCCGCCAAGCCATCAAAACGCCCTTCAAGCGTTCCTTCCGTGCCGGTATGGACGCTTAGCAAAGTCCCCGGGGGATGGGCGGCCGCAGTCCAGCGGTCAATGATCTGAGCAAGCCCGGAACGGCGCCAGCCTTCGATTTCGCGCGCGAAAAAATCTGCGAGCTTCCGCGCGAAATCGTCACGGTCGGGAACTGATCCGAATTGCTGGAGCGACGAGATACTCCGCCCCGCGATGGCCGGGGCTTTGACGAGATTGACCCCAATCCCCACTACAACCGCATTGCCTGCACGCTCGAGCAAAATGCCTACCAGCTTCCCCCCAGCGAGCAACAGATCATTGGGCCATTTTAGCTCCAGCCTGACGGGTGCCAGCAACTGGTCCAAAACCGCTCCGTACACTGCCAGGCCGGTAACGAGTGCGAGGGTATGCGGCGGCGGGTCCCCACCGTCCAGATGGACGACGGTGGAGCCCATGAAGTTACCTTCACCGTTGGACCATTGCCTGCCCTGCCGCCCCTTACCGGCATTCTGCCGGTCTGCGATGAGCCAGTAGCCTTCAGGTACCGCCTCCCCCGCGCGCAACCGCGCGACGAGGTCAGCATTGGTGGAACCGGTTTCCCTAACTGTTTCGATCAAGCCCGCCAATTAGACGCCGAGGAATAACACAGCGGCAGCCTTGTCTGCCAGATTACCCAGCCAGGGAGTGAGCAGATAACCAAGCGGCGAAATTGCCAGAGCGGAAATCGCAAGCAGCGCCCAATGAGCCCAGTCGCTCTCGCCCTTCACCACATCCGCCGGTTCATCGAAATACATCACCTTCACCACCTTGATGTAGTAGAAGGCGCCGATCACGCTGGCGGCAATACCGATCGCGGCAAGGGCCACGAAACCGGCATTTACCGCGGCCTGGAACACAACGAACTTGCCCCAGAAACCAAACAGGGGAGGAATGCCGGCCAGGCTGAACATCACCAGCATGAGGCAGAAGGCCAACGCCGAACGAGTACGGGAAAGCCCTGCAATGTCAGCGATAGCTTCCACCTGATTGCCGTTTTCGTCCTTCAGCATCAGCACCGCAACGAAGCCGCCCACCGTCATCGCTACGTAAATGGCCAGGTAGACCAGCATGGCTGAGGCGCCGGCCGGTGTTCCGGCAGCAAGGCCGATCAGAATGAAGCCGACATTGTTGATCGAGGAATAGGCCAGCAGCCGCTTAAGGTTGGACTGGCCAATCGCGCCCAGCGCACCAATCACGATAGAAGCGATGGCCGCGAAGATCACGATCTGCCGCCAGGCCTCCTCCTGCGCACCGAATGCCTCAAGCGTCACGCGCATGGTCAGGGCCAATGCTGCAACCTTGGGTGCGGAGGCAAAGAATGCCGTAACCGGGGTGGGAGCGCCCTCGTAAACGTCCGGGGTCCACATGTGGAACGGCACCGCGCTGATCTTGAACGCCAGACCGGCCAGCATGAAGATCAAGCCGAACAACGCGCCCATGGCCATCTCGCCATTCAGCGCAACCCGGATGCCCTCAAAGCTGGTCGTACCGGTAAAGCCATAGGTAAGGCTCATGCCGAACAGCAGGATGCCAGAAGCCAGCGCACCCAGCACGAAATACTTCAGGCCCGCTTCCGCAGAACGGTCATCGGTACGCAGGAATGCGGCGAGCACATAGGCCGCGAGGCTATTGAGTTCGAGGCCGATATAAAGCGTGATCAGATCCCGTGCGGAAACCATGATCGACATGCCCAGCACGGCGAACAGGACCAGCACCGGATATTCCGCGCGCATCGCATTGAAGCGCTCGAAGAAGGCCGGTGCGATAACCAGCGCAGCGCCACCCGCTGCGAAGATCATCAGCTTTGCCAGCCCGGCGAAGGCGTCAGCAGAGAACTGTCCGCCGAAGGCCAGCGTATCGGGCCCGCTCGCACCTGAGCAAACCGCAGGAGCGACGAGGAAGAAGCACGCACCGAGCACGACAGCGGCGGCTACGCTTATCGCGCGAGAAGCCTTGTCACCGGCCCAGGCCGACACAAGGAGCAGAACCAGGCCCGATACCGACATCAGCAATTCGGGCGCGATAAGCTTAAGGGAAGCTGCGAAATCCATCAGTGCGCTCCCCCCTGCGCGGCATGTTCTTCAACTGGTTTGGGTTTACCGATTTTCAGATGTGAATCGCCCTGAGGCGCGGCACGGGCAAGACGGGCGTCAAGCGCTGCAATATCCTTGCGCATCGGAGCAAGAAAGCTCTCCGGATAGACGCCCATCCACAGCACTGCTGCGGCCAGCGCACCAAGCATGATCCATTCCCGCTTGTCGATATCGGGCATGGCGGCCGCATCGGCATTCTTCTGCTCACCGAAGGCGACCCGGCGATAGAGGTACAGCATATAGGCGGCACCAAGGATGATACCCGTAGTGCAGACCAGGGCGACCCAGGTGGAAATCTGATAAACGCCAGCAAGGCTCAGAAACTCACCCACGAAGCCGCTGGTACCCGGCAGGCCGATGCTCGCCATGGTGAACAGCAGGAAGAACATGGCATATTTCGGCATGTTGATCGCGATACCGCCATAACGGCTGATCTCACGCGTATGCAGGCGATCGTAAATAACGCCCACGCAGAGGAACAGCGCACCGGCGACGAGGCCGTGGCTGAGCATGACGATCATCGAACCCTCAAGCCCTTGCGTGTTGAACGCGAACAGCCCGATGGTCACCACGCCCATATGCGCGACGGAAGAATAAGCGATCAGCTTCTTCATGTCGTGCTGGACAAGAGCGATCAGGCTGGTGATCACCACTGCCGCCATCGACAGGGCATAGATCAACCATGCGAACTGTGCGCTCGCTTCCGGGAACATGGGCAGCGAGAAGCGGATGAAGCCATAGCCGCCCATCTTCAACAACACGCCCGCCAGGATCACGGAACCTGCAGTAGGCGCCTGAACGTGAGCGTCGGGAAGCCAGGTGTGGACCGGCCACATCGGCATCTTGACCGCGAAGCTGGCGAAGAAGGCCAGGAACAGCCATGTCTGGGCATGTGCCGGGAAGTCATAGGACATCAGCGTCGGGATGTCTGTCGTCCCGGCTTCATGCACCATCCACATCATCGCGATCAGCATCAGCACGGAGCCGAGCAACGTGTAGAGGAAGAACTTGTAGCTGGCGTAGATCCGGTTGTCCCCGCCCCAGATACCGATGATCAGATACATCGGAATAAGGCCAGCTTCGAAGAAGATGTAGAACAGGTACAGATCCTGAGCGGCGAACACGCCGATCATCAGCACTTCCATGAGGAGGAAGGCAGCGAAATATTCGCCAACGCGCTTGGTGATGGAGTTCCAGCTGGCACCGATGCAGATCGGCATCAGGAACACCGACAGAACGATCAGCAGCAGGGCAATACCGTCAATGCCGAGGGCATAGCTGAAGCCCGCGAACAGCGGAACTTTCTCGACGAACTGCCATTGCGCCCCGCCCACATCGAAGTTGAGCCACAGCACGATGCCGAGCGCAAAATCGATCAGCGTGGCGACCAGCGCGATCAGACGCGCCGTCTTCGCTTCAGCGAACAGGCAAGCGACGGCGCCGACCAACGGCACCAGCAGCATGAGCGAAAGGATTGGAAAGCCCCCCATCACTGCACCATCATCCAGCTGATCGCGGCAACGAGACCGAGCAGCATGACCAGCGCATAACTATAAAGATAACCCGACTGAACCTTCCGTGCGACCACGGCGCCCTTCTCGACCACCCAGGCGGCACCATTCGGACCAAAGCGATCGATCAAGCCAACGTCACCCTTCAACCAGAGCTGGCGGCCAAGCCAGAATGCAGGCTTCACGAAGATCAGGTTGTAGAGTTCGTCGAAATACCACTTGTTGTAGAGGAACGCGTGCAGGTTGCGGAACTGGTCCACGAACTTGCGCGGGATCGACGTGTCCTTGATGTAGGCGAACCAGGCGATCGCGAAACCGATCAGCATCACTGCCGTTGCGGTGAGTTTCACCCAAGTCGGCACGCCGTGCATCGAATGGATCAGGTGCTCGTTGTAGTAGATAGCGCCCTGCCAGAAATGCTCGCTGTCGATAAAGTACGGGCTGAAAGCGAAACCTGCGAACACCGCACCCACCGAGAGAATGACCAAAGGCGTGAGCATGACCCACGGGCTCTCATGCGGATGATAGCCCGCAGTACCGTCATCATGCTCACCGTGACTGTGGTGATCGTCATGGGCATGAGCGCCCCCGTGATCCCCATGGCCATGCTCGTCATGCACCGCATGCTGGATATGCTCCGACTGTGACCAGCGCGGCTTGCCCCAGAAGGTCAGGAACATCAGGCGCCAGCTGTAGAAGCTGGTTAGCAGTGCCGCGAATGCGCCGAGCCAGAACGCCGTGCGGCCCATCTCTGTCCCGCTGGCAAAGGCAGCTTCAAGGATCGAGTCCTTCGAATAGAAGCCGGCAAAGCCGAATACGCCCAGAATACCCACGCCGGTGATCGCCAGCGTACCGGCCATCATCGCCCAAAAGGTGATCGGGATGTGCTTACGCAGGTTGCCGTAATAGCGCATGTCCTGCTCGTGATGCATCGCGTGAATCACGCTGCCCGCGCCGAGGAACAGCAGCGCCTTGAAGAAGGCATGCGTGAACAGGTGGAACATCGCCGCCCCATAGGCGCCGACGCCCGCAGCGAAGAACATATAGCCCAGCTGCGAACAGGTCGAATAGGCAATGACCCGCTTGATGTCCCATTGAGTGGTGCCAACCGTCGCTGCGAAGAAACAGGTCGCGGCACCGATAAAGGTCACCACCGTCAGTGCATCGGGCGCTGCCTGGAACATCGGCGAGAGGCGGCAGACCATGAATACGCCGGCCGTCACCATGGTGGCCGCGTGGATCAGCGCCGAAACCGGCGTCGGACCTTCCATTGCGTCAGGAAGCCAGGTGTGCAGCCCCAGTTGGGCAGACTTGCCCATCGCGCCAATGAACAACAGCAGACACAGGATCGTCAGCGTATCGAAACGCATGCCCAGGAAGCCGATGGTCGAAGCGCCCTTCAGCGCAGGGGCAGCGGCCAGGATTTCCGGAATGGATGTCGTCTGGAACACCAGGAAGGTGCCGAAGATGCCGAGCATGAAACCAAGGTCGCCAACGCGGTTGACCACGAAAGCCTTGATCGCGGCGGCACCGGCTGACGGCTTCTTGAACCAGAAACCGATCAGGAGATAGGAGGCCAGGCCCACGCCTTCCCAACCGAAGAACATCTGGACCAGATTGTCCGCCGTCACCAGCATCAGCATGGCGAAGGTGAAGAGCGAGAGATAGGCGAAGAAGCGGGGTTGGTCGGGATCGTCCGACATGTAACCCCAGCTATAAAGGTGGACCAGCGCCGACACGCTGGTGATCACCACCAGCATGATCGCGGTGAGCGTATCCACCCGCAGTGCCCAATCGAACGTCATATTGCCCGAATGGACCCACTGCAGCACCGGAACCACGGACGGCTCGGCAGCGCCAGTCAGGAAGCTGATGAAAATTGGCCAGGAGAACCCGCAGGAAATGAACAGACCTGCAGTCGTGATCGACTTGGCTATTGTATTGCCAAGCGCACGGTTACCCAGCCCCGCAATCGCGGATGCCAGAAGCGGCAGGAAGACAATGATCAGGATGTAGGACATGAGATTATCCCTTCATCCGGTTGACATCGTCGACTGCGATCGTGCCGCGTCCACGGAAATAGATCACCAGGATCGCCAGGCCGATGGCGGCCTCACCCGCAGCGACCGTCAGCACGAACATCGCAAAGATCTGCCCCGTCAGGTCGCCAAGGAAGGCGCTGAAAGCCACCAGATTGATGTTCACAGCCAGCAGGATCAACTCAATCGCCATCAGGATAACGATCACATTCTTGCGGTTGAGAAAAATGCCGAGCACGCCAAGCACGAACAGGATCGAGCTGACGACGACATAATGTTCGATACCAATCATGCGCGCAGCACTCCGCTGTCCCGCTCGTCCTGAGCTTGTCGAAGGGTCACAGCTGCACCCCCTGGCCGACTTCCGGCTTCACATTCACAGTCGCATCCTCCGGACGACGACGGACCTGCTTCGAAATAATCTGCGGGCGTGTATCCTTGCGTTCACGATGAGTCAGCACAATCGCGCCGATCATGGCGACCAGCAGGATGATGCCGGCACTTTCAAACAGGAACAGATATTTGGTGTAGAGCAGCGCACCGATGCTCTCGATATTGCTCTTGCCAAGCAACGGAGCCGCCGACCCATCGGGCGTACCGAGTTCGAGCGAACCGGCACGATAGGCACCAATGCCCAGCACCAATTCCGCCGCCAGCACCACTGCGATCAGCATGCCGAGCGGGAAATTCTTCACGAATCCCGCACGCAACTCGGCAAAATCGATATCGAGCATCATCACGACGAACAGGAACAGCACCGCGACCGCGCCGACATAAACGATGACAAGCAGCATCGCGATGAATTCGGCGCCGACAAGCACCATCAGCCCAGCGGCGTTGAAGAACGCCACAATGAGCCACAGCACGGAATGCACCGGGTTTCGGGCCATAATCACCAGCGTTGCGCTGGCAATCGTGAGGGCCGCAAAAAGGTAAAAGGCAAGGACCTGGATCATGGTTTCGCGCGCCCCCCTAGCGATAGGGCGCATCGGCTTCAAGGTTCGCGGCAATTGCACGCTCCCACTTGTCCCCGTTCGCCAGCAGTTTAGCCTTGTCATAGAGCAGCTCTTCGCGCGTTTCGGTCGCATATTCGAAGTTCGGCCCCTCGACGATCGCATCCACCGGGCAGGCTTCCTGGCAGAAGCCGCAGTAGATGCACTTCGTCATGTCGATATCGTAGCGCGTCGTCCGGCGGCTGCCATCATCGCGCGGCTCCGCCTCGATCGTGATTGCCTGCGCCGGGCAAATCGCCTCGCACAGCTTGCACGCGATGCAACGCTCTTCCCCGTTGGGATAGCGACGCAAAGCATGTTCGCCGCGGAAACGCGGGCTCAGCGGGTTCTTCTCGAACGGATAATTGATCGTCGCCTTGGGCTTGAAGAAATACTTCAGCGTGAGGGTATGAGCCTTCACGAACTCCCACAGGGTGAACGATTTGACGAGGTGCGCGACGCTCATGCGCCTTCCTTTCCGTCGCCGGGCATAACCATGCAGCTTCCTTCAAGCCCGATCATCGTGCGCTGCGCTGCCTCTGGAGTGAGATCCTCCATGATTGAGGCGCGTGCAGTGCCGGCGTTCGGGTCGATTTCGAAAATGGTAACGTCGATGGGCGAATTTCTTCCATCGTCGAGTTGCAGATAGAGATTGTCCGGCAGGCCATCGAAGACCTGGGCAACCTTGACCTCATTCTCGCCAAAAGCCCCCGCTTCGGCTTCGAACTTGTAAAGCGTCAGAACGTTACCGTTGAAATTCGCAGTGACCTCCGCCGTCGGAGCAAACACCTCGAACTTGCGCGTCACCACTTCGCAATCGAAGGAAGTGCCGGAAGCAGCCGCCACAGCGGTCAAGGCAAGCAGCATGCTCATGCGGCGTACCTCGTCAGCATCAGCCAACCCGAAACGAGCACCACAAACAGCAGGCTCATCGGCAGGAAGATTTTCCAGCCCAGACGCATCAGCTGGTCATAACGATACCGGGGCACCGTTGCCTTCACCCAGCTGAACACGAAGAAGAAGAAGAAAATCTTGGCAAACAACCACAGCCAGCCCGGGATCAGGTAAAGAACCGGAATGTCGAGCGGCGGGAGCCAGCCACCGAAGAACAACACTGCGTTGAGCGTGCACATCAGCAACACGTTGGCATATTCACCCAGCCAGAACAGGGCGAAGGCCATCGAGGAATATTCGGTCTGATAACCTGCAACGAGCTCAGATTCCGCCTCGGTAAGGTCAAACGGCGCGCGCGCGGTTTCGGCCAGAGAGGAAATCAGGAACATCACCCACATGGGGAACAGCAGCAGGTTGAAGAAATAGCCGTTCACAAGGCCGAGACCATGGCCCTGCTGAGCCTCGACGATACCGTTGAGGTTGAACGTGCCGGACCACAACACCACGCAGATCAGGATGAAGCCTATCGAGACTTCGTAGGAAATCATTTGCGCAGCGGCGCGCATGGCGCTGAAGAATGGATATTTCGAATTGGACGCCCAGCCCGAAATAACAACGCCGTAAACGCCGAGTGAACTGACAGCCAAAATATAGAGCAGGCCGACATTGATGTCCGCCAGCACTGCACCGGAATTGAACGGGATCACCGCCCAGGCCATCAACGCCACCGTGAAGGTGATGATCGGCGCGATCAGGAACAGGCCCTTGTTCGAGGCTGAAGGAATGATGGTTTCCTGCAGGAACACCTTCAGACCGTCGGCAAAGCTCTGCAGCAGGCCAAAGGGGCCGACCACGTTGGGGCCTTTGCGCAGCGCCATGGCCGCCCAGATCTTGCGATCGACATAGATGATCATGGCCACGGCCAACATCAGCGGCAGGGCGATCAGCAGAATGCCGGCAATAGTCGCGATGAACCACGACCATTCATAAGTCAGGCCGAGGGACTGGAAATAACTGGTCATTCCGCAGCCTCCGCGAACTCAACGCCATGGAGCAATTCGGACGAACAACGCTGCATCGTCTCGCTCGCTCTGGCGATCGGGTTAGTAAGGTAGAAGTCCTTGATCGGATAGCGAATTTCGCCACCCAAATCAGCCTTAACGTCACCCTTAGGCAAATCACGGCCATAATCGACCACGCCTTCGGCACCGAGCGCCGGAACCTCAGCGATCATCGCCGCCTGCAGTTCTGCAAAGCTGTCGAAACCGACAGTCACGCCCAATGCATCGGCCAAGGCGCGCAGGATCGTCCAATCCTCACGCGCATCGCCGGGCGCGAACACCGCCTTGTCGGCGAATTGGACTCGTCCTTCGGTATTGACGTAAGTGCCCGCTTTCTCGGTAAAGGCTGAGGCCGGAAGAACGATATCGGCCGCATGAGCGCCCTTGTCGCCATGGTGGCCGACATAGACCTTAAGGCTGCCTTCAAAGGCGCTGAAATCGACTTCATCGGCACCAAGCGCGAGCAGAACTGCCGGCTTGGCAGCCGCCAGATCCTTGATCCCGCCTTGCTGTGCGAAACCGAGCATGAGCGCACCCATGCGGGCAGCAGCCATGTGAAGAACGTTGAAGCCGTTCCATTCCGGCGTGACCATCTTGAACTTGGCGGCCAGTGCCAGCGCCGCGTCATGCGCACCGGCGGCGAGCCCTGCCCCGCCCAGGATGATCGCCGGACGCTTCGCATCCTTGAGAGCATCCGAAACATCCTTGGGCAGCTTCGAGAGCACAGAGACATCGGCGCCGAGGAAAGTTGCCGGATAGGTCGTTTCCCATTCGGGGCCGACGATGAAAATCTTTGCGCCATTCTTGGCCGCCTTGCGCAGGCGAACATTCACCAGCGGCGCTTCCCAACGGACATGGCTGCCCACGATCAGGATAGCATCAGCAGTCTCGATCCCGGCAAAAGTGCTGTTGAAGTTGACGGCCGAGAGGCTCGAAACAGCGTAATCCATGCCAGTCTGGCGGCTCTCGATCAGCGAGGAGCCGCAAGCCTTGAGCAGCGCCTTGGCTGCAAACATGGTTTCGCAATCGAGCATGTCACCGGCAACAGCTGCAATGCTGCTGCCCGGCTTCACCTTGGCGATGGCAGCAAATGCGTCTTCCCAGCTTGCCTGCTGCAGCTTGCCCTGCTTGCGTATCCACACGCGGTCGAGGCGGCGACGGGTGAGACCATCCACCTGGAAGCGCGCCTTGTCGCTCAGCCATTCCTCGTTCACGTCATCATTCACGCGCGGGAGAATGCGCAGCGCCTCACGCCCGCGGCTGTCGATCCGAATGTTGGAGCCGACCGCGTCCGAAACGTCGATCGAGAGGGTCTTCTTCAACTCCCACGGACGCGCCTCGAAAGCATAGGGCCGCGAAGTGAGCGCGCCCACCGGGCACAGATCGATCACATTGGCCGAAAGCTCGTGCTTGGCCGCGCGTTCCAGATAGGTGGTGATCTGCATGTTCTCGCCGCGATAAAGCGCGCCGATTTCGTCCACGCCGGCGATCTCCTCGGAGAAACGCACGCAGCGGGTGCAGTGGATACAGCGGGTCATCACCGTCTTGATCAGCGGACCCATGTATTTTTCGGTGACGGCGCGCTTGTTCTCGTCATAGCGCGAAGCGCCGCGGCCATAGGCCACCGACTGGTCCTGCAGATCGCATTCACCGCCCTGGTCGCAGATCGGGCAATCGAGCGGATGGTTGATGAGGAGGAACTCCATCACCCCTTCCCGCGCCTTCCGGACCATCTCGCTGTCAGTGCGGATTTCCTGGCCTTCACCTGCCGGCAGAGCGCAGCTCGCCTGCGGCTTGGGCGGCCCGGGCTTCACTTCCACAAGGCACATGCGGCAATTGCCGGCAATCGAGAGCCGTTCGTGATAGCAGAAACGCGGAATTTCCTTGCCCGCGGCCTCACAGGCCTGGAGCACGGTCGCCCCTGCGGGGACTTCCACTTCGATGCCGTCTACGGTGAGCTTGGGCATTACTGGGTAACCTCGGAACTGTCGGCCTCGGCCGGCGCACTATTATTGGAAGCGTGCCACAGGGCTTCGCCCAGCCACACACGCAACGAGGACGGATTGAGCTGGATCTGCTGCCCTTCGGTGATGCAGGCGCTCAAGGATGGCATCAGCTCTTGAGTCGCTTGTTTCTCTTCATCCGATCCGGTGGAGGTACGGAAATAGAAATCGCTCGTGTAGGGATCCTGTCCCACCACGCAATCGGCAAAATCCATCGCAACCCGCACGTGCGCCACATTTTCGGAGAGCGGATACGAGCGATCCCCGACGACATTGCCGGGCTTCACCCAGCTCGCCTCATCGGGATAACGATCGAAATAGGCGGTCTCCACCAGCCACTGCCGCACCCCGCTTGGAAAGAAGCGCAGCGCCAAACCGCTATTGTTCGAATCTGCCACCCGCCCAAGGCAGTCCTCAAACCCGAACAGCTTTGCCAGTTTTCCTCCGTCAGTACCGATCTGCTCGAAAGCATGGAAACCAAAATCGGTCTTCGCAAGGAAATCGAGCGAGCGCTCGTTTGAGCGGTTGTAGAGACAGCGCGAAAACTGACCCAGCATCGCCTTGCTGCGCTTCTTGCTGACGCTTGACGTCTTCTTGAAATCGAAGGTGCGACGCGGCTCAGTCGGGAACTGGTTTTTGCGCTTGATACGCGAATTGAGCGGTGTGTAGTCATCGCCATTCGACTGCGCGGCGACGGGCGCTGAAACCAGCACCACCGCACAGCCAATTACGATCGACAGCCGTTTCACTCCGCGGCCTCCTGCATCGATGCCGAATGTTCGGTGATGCGGCGCTCGATTTCGGGGCGGAAATGCTTGATCAGGCCCTGGATCGGCCACGCGGCCGCATCACCAAGGGCACAGATGGTGTGACCTTCGACCTGCTTGGTCACCTGCTGCAACATGTCGATTTCCTCGACCTCGGCATCGCCAGTGCGCAGGCGTTCCATCACGCGGTACATCCAGCCCGTGCCTTCGCGGCAGGGAGTGCACTGGCCACAGCTCTCATGCATGTAGAAGTGGCTCAGGCGGCTGATGGCGCGCACGATGTCAGTGGATTTGTCCATCACGATCAGCGCTGCAGTACCGAGGCCCGATCCGACTTCCTTGCAGCCGTCGAAGTCCATCGGCACGTCCATCATCATGTGGCCGGGGACGAGCGGCACGGAGGACCCACCGGGGATCACCGCGAGCAGATTGTCCCACCCGCCGCGAATGCCGCCGCAATGCTTCTCGATCAGTTCGCGGAAGGGAATGCTCATCGATTCCTCGACCACGCAGGGCTTTTCGACATGGCCGCTGATCTGGAAAAGCTTGGTGCCCTTGTTGTTCTCGCGCCCGAAGCTGGAGAACCAGCTCGCACCGCGCCGCATGATGGTGGGCGCGACCGCGATCGATTCCACATTGTTCACAGTGGTCGGGCAGCCATAGAGGCCTGCACCGGCCGGGAACGGAGGCTTGAGGCGCGGCTGGCCCTTCTTGCCTTCCAGGCTTTCAATCATCGCGGTTTCTTCACCGCAGATATAAGCGCCAGCGCCGCGATGGACGAAGACGTCGAAATCATAGCCCGAACCGGCGGCATTCTTGCCCAGCAGGCCCGCATCATAGGCTTCGCGCACAGCCGCGAACAAAGTCTCCGCCTCGCGGATATATTCGCCGCGGATGTAGATATAGGCCGCCCGCGCCCGCATGGCGAACCCCGCCACCAGAGCGCCTTCGATCAGCTTGTGCGGATCGTGGCGGATAATTTCACGATCCTTGCACGAACCCGGTTCGGATTCGTCGGCATTGATCACCAGGAAGCTGGGCTTGGGATTGCCGTTCTGATCCTTGGGCGGTTCCTTGGGCATGAAGCTCCACTTCATGCCGGTGGGGAAGCCCGCACCGCCGCGCCCGCGCAGCCCCGAGGCCTTGATTTCCTCGATGATCGCATCCGGCCCCTTGGCGAGGATGTCCTTCGTATTATCCCAATCGCCGCGCGCCTGCGCAGCCTTCAGGTTCCAGGGCTGGAACCCGTAGAGATTGGTGAAGATGCGGTCCTTGTCAGCCAGCATCAGATATACCCCTGCCAGAACAGCACGCCCGCGAAACCTGCCAGCATCACGAACGAGGCGAGCTTGATAAGCCCGGTAAACATTTTCCAGGCGAGAAAGCCCACAAGAAGCGCCCCGCCGATGGTGATTGCGGTGCCCATCACCACTCACCCCGATAGTCGTGGTTTTCCTTGACCATCGCGGCCAGCGAAGTGGGTTCGCCTACCGGCTCCACCGTGTGGCGGCCAGGCAATTGGGTGCCAGGCTTAGGTGTCTCGCCCCGGGCCAGCGCATCGAGAACCTTGTCGAAACTTTCGACCGTCAGATCCTCATAATTGTCGTCGTTGATCTGGACCATCGGCGCAGAAGCACAATTGCCCATGCATTCCACTTCGGTGAGGGTCCAAAGGCCGTCGTCGGTGGTGTGGCCCTTATGCATGCCGCGCTTCTTGCAGGCACTCATGATATCGTCGCTGCCGCGCAGCATGCAGGGCGTCGTGCCGCAAACCTGCACGTGATACCGACCGACCGGCACCAGATTATACATGGTGTAGAAGCTGGCGACCTCCACCACGCGGATGATAGGCATGTCGAGATAGGCCGCGACATATTCCATCACCGGGATCGGCAGCCAGCCCTGCGTATTCGTTTCAGCACCCACCTGGCGCTGGGCTAGGTCGAGCAGCGGCATCACAGCCGAACGCTGGCGCCCCGCGGGATAGCGAGCGAGCACTTCCTTCGCCTTTTCGGCGTTTTCCGCATTCCACGCAAAACTGCCCCAGCGGGCGCGCAGTTCGGGAGTATCGGGTTCGAGATGACGGGCAGCCATTAGCGGATGAACTCCACGCGAGAGCATTTGTCGCCCTCGAACGAATAGATGGCGATCACATCGAAGGGTTCGACCAGGGCCGAACCGTCCGTGGCCGGGCCACGCGTGACGTGTTCGCGAAAGATCACATAATCGCCAATCGCCTGCTTTTCGACGATTTCGGCGTGGTTTTCCGGCCAGCGAGCAAAGGCCGCAGCAAGGCCCGAACGCGTGCCTTCCTTGCCCTCACGCACCACATCGCCGCGATAATTCGCCTCGCAGGCAGTGTCGGTCATGTAGGAAACGTAGAGATCCACGTCCTGCGCGTTATAGGCCGCAATCATGGCCTCGGCGGTTTCAATATTGCTCACCGGTCACACTCCCCGAACACCACGTCGATCGCGCCGAGAATGGCGGTCGCGTCGGGCAGCATGTGGCCCTTGCACATGAAATCCATTGCCTGGAGATGGCTGAAGGCGGTCGGACGGATCTTGCAACGATAGGGCTTGTTGCCACCATCGCTCACCAGATAGACGCCGAACTCACCCTTGGGGCTTTCGGTCGCCACATAGACTTCACCCGCCGGAACGTGGAAGCCTTCCGTGTAGAGCTTGAAGTGGTGGATCAGCGCTTCCATCGACTGCTTCATCTCGCCGCGCTTGGGCGGCGCGACCTTACGGTCGAGCGATGCAATCGGGCCTTCCGGCATTTCGGCCAGACACTGCTTCATGATCCGGGCCGACTGGCGCACTTCCTCAACACGGACCATGAACCGGTCATAGCAGTCGGAATTGGTGCCGATGGGGATTTCGAAATCCATCCGGTCATAGACGTCATAAGGCTGGCTTTTGCGCAGATCCCACGGGATGCCGGCAGCGCGGATCATCGGACCGGAGAAGCCCCATGCCAGCGCATCTTCCTTGCTGACCACGGCGATATCGACGTTGCGCTGCTTGAAGATGCGGTTGTCGACCACGAGCGACATGGCATCTTCAAACAATTGCGGCAGGCGCGTGTCGAGCCAGTCGGCAATGTCAGTGAGCAGCTTGAGCGGCACATCCTGATGCACGCCGCCCGGCCTGAACCATGCACTGTGCATACGGGCACCGGAGGCGCGCTCGAAGAAGTTGAGGCAATCCTCGCGGATTTCGAACAGCCACAGGTTCGGCGTCATCGCGCCCACATCCATCACATGCGAACCCATGTTCAGCATATGATTGCAGATGCGGGTCAGCTCCGCGAACAACACGCGCAGATACTGGGCGCGCAGCGGAACTTCGAGGTTCAGCAGCTTCTCGATCGCGAGAACATAGGAATGCTCCATCGCGAGCGGCGAGCAATAATCGAGCCGATCAAAATAAGGCAGCGCCTGGAGATAGGTCTTGTGCTCGATCAGCTTTTCGGTTCCGCGATGCAGCAGGCCGACATGCGGATCGATCCGTTCGATGATCTCGCCATCGAGTTCCATCACCATGCGCAGCACACCATGCGCCGCAGGGTGCTGAGGCCCGAAATTGATCGTGTAGTTGGTGATAGTCTCGTCGCCGGTCGTCGGCGACTGTTCCAAGGTCAAACCGCTCATGCGCAGATCCACATCCCCGGCGAATAGAGCCGTTGCTTGCCATTGGCGCCGGTCACGCCAAGATTTGCGGCATAGCGGCTGACGCCGCCTGAAACACCGCCCTTGGAGCCGCGAGCGACTTCCACGGTGATCGTGCCATTCGAATATTTACCGCCGGCCTTGATGCCGTCGAGCCCGATATCGCCCATCGTTGTCAGATTGACGATGACGCCATCCACCCGCACCGCCGCCTTGCCAGCCACGCCCTTGTCAGCGGAAGCAGCGGTAATCAACAGGTCCCGCCCGTCCTCATGCTGGAAAGTGCAGCCACCCTTGCGTTGCCCCAAGTCCACGCCGGACAAATCGCCAAGCACCTGAAGGACAGGCCCCTCGCCCTTGTCGACTGGCTGACCAGCCGTATCCTTCGGCAGATCGCGTGCGACATCGGGCTGAACGATCTTGGTGCCGGCCGGAGCCTCCACCTGATCGTCCTGCTTCTTCACCAAGTTGCAACCGGCAAGGCCCGTGACCGCTATAGCCAAAGGCAGAACGGCGCGGAAAGCGGCTGACGCCCTCACTTGCCTTCTCCTTCGGCCTTCTCGTCACCCGGAAGCACATATTTGGCGCCTTCCCACGGGCTCATGAAGTCGAATTGCCGGAGATCCTGCGCGAGTTCGACCGGTTCATAGACAACGCGCTTTTCCTCTTCGGAGTAGCGCAGTTCCTGATAGCCCGTCAGCGGGAAGTCCTTGCGGAAGGGATGCCCTTCAAAGCCGTAATCGGTAAGGATACGACGAAGATCGGTATTTCCGTCGAACAACACGCCATACATGTCGAACACTTCGCGTTCGAGCCATCCGGCATTCGGCCACAGGGTAGTGACAGTAGGCACAGGAGTATTCTCGGCAGCGCGGCACTTCACCATGATACGGTGATTGCGGGTAACCGAGAGCAGCATGTAGACGACATCGAACCGTTCCTCACGGTTCGGATAATCAGCGCCGGCGATTTCCATCAGCTGCTGATATTCATGCTCGTCACGCAGAAGACGCAGGGCGTCTTCCACATTCTCCCGAACCACGGAAAGCACGATTTCGCCATGCTCTTCCTTGGCGTGAATGAGCATGTCACCCAGCGCTGTGGCGAGCCTATCGGCGATCCCGTCAATCTGGGCGATCTTCGGGGCTGAATGCAGGACCTTTGCCATTCTTACCTCTCGATCGTGCCGATACGGCGGATCTTACGCTGCAACTGCATCACGCCGTAAAGCAGCGCCTCGGCAGTCGGCGGGCAGCCCGGGACATAGATGTCGACCGGGACGATGCGGTCGCAGCCGCGCACCACCGAATAGGAATAGTGATAATAGCCGCCGCCATTGGCGCAGCTGCCCATCGAGATCACATATTTGGGATCCGACATCTGGTCATAGACCTTGCGCAGCGCCGGGGCCATCTTGTTGCACAGCGTGCCGGCCACGATCATCACGTCGCTCTGACGCGGCGAAGCACGCGGTGCAGCGCCGAAACGCTCCATATCATAGCGTGGCATGTTCACGTGGATCATTTCGACCGCGCAGCAGGCAAGGCCGAACGTCATCCACCACAGCGACCCTGTGCGGGCCCACTGGAACAATTCCTCAGTCGAGGTGACAAGGAAACCCTTGTCGCTGACTTCCGCATTCAGGCTATCGAAGAAGGCCTGATCGGGCGCGGTCATCGCGCCTGTCTGGGCCAGTCCAGCCTTCTGAGGCTCGATCACTCCCATTCCAGCGCTCCCTTCTTCCACGCATAGGCAAAGCCAATCACCAGCTCGCCCAGAAATATCATCATCGTGATCCAGCCCGGCCAGCCAGTGACATCCAGGCTCACAGCCCAGGGAAACAGGAACGCGGCTTCAAGGTCGAAGATGATGAACAGGATCGCCACCAGATAGAAGCGCACGTCAAACTGGCTTCGCGGATCTTCGAACGCGGGAAAGCCGCATTCATATTCGCTGAGCTTCTCCGCATCGGGATTATGGGCACCGGTAAGTCGTGCAACCCCCATGGGGAGAAACACGAAGGCAGCCGACAGACCCAGCGCGATGGCAAGGAAAATCAGGATCGGCAGATATTGTGACAGATCGACCACGGACGATTCCCGTAAAGCGGAGACAGTTAGAGTCGGGTCGCCTCTAGGCCCTGCCCAAGCGGGGTGCAAGGCCGGAGGGGACCAAATATGGCGCGAATTTAGCCATCAATCCCCAGCCTTGGCCCGCCAGTTGCGGCGCAATTGTCTATTTGCGCAATAACATCTTCAGCGCCCGACGTGTCGCAGCCCCATACGGAGGCTTGAGGCCGGACAGGGCAGCGACATCCCATCTTGGCTGACGATATATCGCGCGGGCATGGCTGAACGCCTTGAACCCCTCGGGTCCATGATAGGCGCCCATGCCTGACGGCCCGATTCCCCCGAAAGGCAGATCATCCTGCGCGATATGCAGGATGACGTCATTCACAGTAACTCCGCCAGAGATTGTCCGCCCCAGGACCTGTTCGACCTCCGCAGAATCCTCGCTGAAGCAATAGAGGCCGAGCGGCCGGTCGTGCGCATTGACGTAATCGATGGCATCAGCAGTGGCGGAGCAGGTCAGCACCGGAAGGATCGGGCCGAATATCTCCTGCCGCATCACCTCCATCCCGTCATTCACATTGCGCAATATGGTGAGCGGCATCTTGCGGCTGTTGCTGGCGGAGAAATCCTCCCTTCCTGGATTAACCTCGATGATCTCCGCGCCCTTCGCGGCCGCATCCTCAATCAGGGCCTTCAGCCGCTCGAAATGTCGGTCATTGACGATGGAAGTATAGTCGCCATTGCGCAGAACGGAGGGATACATCGCGCTGGCCTTGTCCACGATAGCGGCGACAACTTCCTGTTCGCGATCTTCCGGCACAAGCATATAATCGGGCGCGAGGCAGATCTGGCCGGCATTCATCAGCTTCCCGATAGTTACTCGCTCCGCCATTCTGGCGATGTTGGCGCTGCGCCCCGCGATGACAGGAGACTTGCCTCCAAGTTCAAGCGTGACCGGAACAAGGTTGCGCGCGGCAGCCTCCATCACCTTGCGTCCCGTCGCGGTCGAACCCGTGAACACCAGATGATCGAAAGGCAGCGCGGTGAAACGGGCGGCGACATCTGCTCCGCCGGTCACCACGGCGGCTTCTTCCGGCGCGTAAAAACGGCCGATCAGGTCAGCCATCAAAGCCGAGGTTCGCTCGGTAAACTCGCTCGGCTTCATCAGAACCCGATTACCGGCGGCGAAAGCCTGTATCATGGGAGCAAAGCTCAACCCGACGGGGAAATTCCAGGGCGAAACAACGCCCACAACACCTTTGGGCTCGTGGCGGACCTGGGCCCTTCCCCCGATCAGCCCCAGTGGAAAAGTGGCGGCGCGTCGTTCAGGCCGGGCCCAGCGTTTGAACCTTTTAAGGCAATATTTGCCCAGGTTTACTGACGGCAGAATATCGGTGAGCATCGAAAGATCGCGGCTGCGATTTCCGAAATCGGTGGACATAGCTGCCGCCAGATCGTCAGCATGATCCACCAGCAAGGCGATTGCCCGGCGGATGCGATCCGCCCGCAGGTCAAGAGCTTCGGGCCGGGCCGCCTCGAAAGCCCTTCGCTGAAGCACCAGCAATTCGGCTGCGTCAATCTGAGGCGCCTGCTCCATTTCGTCTGCCTCCTGCCCAGTTCAAACATCCCGGCCGCTTGATGAATTGATTCCACCGCACTGCAACATTACATCGGAACCCGTCCCCGTCTTCCTATGCGAAAGGCCGATATTCCGCCATGTCCGAGTTTTCTGCCAACGATCCCATCGTGATCCTCTCTTATGCGCGCACTCCCATGGGCGGGATGCAAGGTGCTCTTGCGGAAGTTTCTGCCACCGATTTGGGGGCAACAGCCGTCAAGGCGGCGGTCGAGCGCGCCGGCGTGCAGGGCGAAGATATCGAGCGCCTTTACATGGGCTGTGTGCTCCCGGCCGGTCTTGGCCAAGCGCCTGCGCGTCAGGCGGCCCTGAAGGCTGGCCTGCCCAAGTCGGTCCAGGCAACCACGGTGAACAAGGTCTGCGGCTCCGGCATGCAGACTGTCATCATGGGTTCCGAGGCGCTCGCAGCAGGCAGCGTCGATGTGATCGTCGCTGGCGGCATGGAGAGCATGACCAATGCGCCCTATCTGCTGAAGAAGCACCGTTCCGGCGCGCGACTTGGCCATGACACGGCCTATGACCACATGTTCCTCGATGGGCTGGAAGACGCTTATGAAGCGGGCGCGGCCATGGGCAGCTTCGCTCAGGAAACGGCGAATGATTATCAGCTGACGCGCGAGGCAATGGATGATTATTCCATCGAAAGCCTGCGCCGCGCCAATGCGGCCATCGCCAATGGCGCTTTTGCCGACGAAGTAGTCCCTGTGACCTACACCACCCGCGCTGGCGAGGTGACGGTCGATACGGACGAACAGCCCGGCAAGGGCCGCCCGGAAAAGATTCCTCAGTTGCGCCCCGCCTTTGCCAAGGACGGTACGATCACTGCCGCGACTTCCAGCTCGATTTCCGATGGCGCGGCTGCGCTCGTACTCACCCGGGAGAGCGTTGCGAAGGCCAAGGGCCTCAAGCCAGTCGCCCGCATCGTTTCCATGGCCGCCCACGCCCATGAACCGCGCCTGTTCACTACTGCTCCGGTGGGCGCGATCCAGAAGGCTCTCGCCAAGGCGGAATGGGACATCGGCGATGTCGATCTGTTCGAGGTAAACGAAGCATTTGCCTGCGTGGCAATGTTCGCAATGCATGATCTCGGCATTCCGCATGACAAGATCAACGTGAATGGCGGCGCTACCGCTCTCGGCCATCCGATCGGGGCCAGCGGCTCGCGCATCATAGTGACCTTGCTCAACGCCCTGAAAACCCAAGGCAAAAAACGCGGTGTCGCATCTCTGTGCATCGGTGGCGGTGAAGGTACAGCAGTCGCCGTAGAATTGCTCTGACCCAATCCGGGGAGAAACTTCGAAACGGGCTGCGTGAAAGCAGGCGATTTGTGTTAAATTGCCGATCTCTTTTAAAAAGGGGAGAGGCAATAATGAGAAAAATCGCGTTGCTTAGCGCGGCCCTGATCTTGGCCGCATGTTCCGGTTCTGAAAGCGAGAGCCAGAAAGCGGCTCCCGAAACTCCGAAAACACCAGAAGAAGCTGCCATGGGGACTTTTGAAGTCACAAATGCAGATGGCAGCAAGATGACCTCGGTGGTCTCATCCGACCGCTCCTATACCGATGCCATTCGCGGCGAAGTGGTTGAATGGGGCACCTGGGAAATCAAGGACGGCAAGACCTGCTTCACCCCGCAGACCGAGGGCAAGAAGCCGAATTGCTATACCAGCGGTACGCCTGCCGAAGATGGCAGCTATACCGCCACCCCGGACGAAGGCGATCCGGTTAAAATCCGCAAACTGAGTTAACGGCCGAGCCAGAGGGGCTCAGGGTTCGCCGGCACCCCAGAGGCGCTGCTGGCGGACCCAGCCTTTACGCTTGCCTACCGCCAGTTCGCACCAATCCGCCTCACATTTACCCAGCTTACCGACCACGCCCGGTTCGACATTCCAGCGCAGGGCGCTGCTTTCACCGGGCCCATCGCGCATCGAAGCCAGGCCCTTGCCCACGACCAGAACCGTGCGTTCCGGACTGAGAAGGCGGGCAACCACCCAACCCTGCGCTCCATCGGCATCGCGGATCAGGCGCCAGCCTTCCATCACCCGGATCACTTTCACCGGCAATTGCGCGCGGCGATAGACCCAGTCGATGCGATATTCTTCGCTCGGGCCCACCCGCATGTTGACCTCCTCCGAGCGCATGGAGGCCCAATAGGGCACCTCTCTATTCTGCGCGGCGACAGGGGCGGCCAGCAGGGAGATAAGGACGAATGTGACTGTTCGGGCGAAGAATCGCATAAAATTCCCTTACCCCCCTCTCCCATGCCGCTTCAAGCGAGCAATCCAGCGCTTGACCGGTCCCCGGCAGGAGCATAGCGCGCTAAGCATGACTGACAGCATCCCAACCGCGCCCGCCTCCGAATCCCGCCGCCGCGTTGACGGCAAGCCGCGTGTGATCGTCACGCGGCATCTACCTGGGGTCGAGGCCCGCATGGGGGAACTGTTCGACGCTGTACTCAATACGGAAAACCGCCAGTTCAGCCGCGATGAGCTGGTGGCCGCGATGCAGGATTGCGACGTTCTGGTGCCTTGCGTCACCGACAAGATCGACGCAGCGATGATCGAGGCGGCAGGTCCGCGGATGGGCCTGATCGCCAATTTCGGCGCGGGAGTGGATCATCTCGACCTGCAAGCCTGCCAGACGCGCAAGATCATGGTCACCAACACCCCCGGCGTTTTCACAGAAGATACAGCCGACATCACCATGGCGCTGATCCTGTGCGCATCGCGCCGCCTTTCCGAGGGTGTGCGGATGGTGGCCGCCAATGAATGGCCGGGCTGGTCCCCCTCGCATATGCTGGGCCGCACCTTGCGCGGAAAGGTTCTGGGCATTGTGGGCATGGGGCGCATCGGCCAGGCCCTCGCCCACCGCGCCCGCGCATTCGGCATGCATGTGGTCTATAATAATCGCAGGCGCCTGCCTGACGCGCTGGAGACCATCCTCGGCGCTGAATTCGAGCCTGATATGGACCGGCTGATTGCCCATTCCGATTATCTGTCGCTCAACTGCCCTGCCACTGCGGATACGAAGGGCATGCTCAATGCCCAACGGATCGCCACGATGAAACCTGGCTCCTTCGTGATCAATAGCGGCCGGGGCGATCTGATCGACGAAGATGCCCTGATCGATGCGCTGCGCAGCGGCCACCTGGGTGGCGCAGGGCTCGATGTGTTCCTGAACGAACCGAACATCGATCCGCGCTTCGTGGACCTGCCCAATGTCGTTGCCCTGCCCCATCTCGGTAGCGCAACCGTGGAAGGGCGCAAGGCTGCGGGCGAGAAGATCATCCGTAACATCCAGAGCTGGGCTGACGGTCATTCGCCGCCGGATCGGGTAGTTGTCGGTCTGGGCTGAGGCCGCGCCATCAGGCAAGCATGACCTGAAACGACGCACATCCGCAGTTTTGTTGCGACAGGTGCTTGTCCTGCCTCCGAATCCTGTCCTAGACGCCCGCACGAGCTAACAGCCGCGCCAAGCGGACGCAGGGGAGACTAATCAGGATGTTCCGCAAACTCATTGCGGGGATGGCTCTCGCCGTCCTGCCGACCGCAGCCTTCGCGCAAGACCCTTACGCCGCTGCGGGCGATAGTGGGGACACGGCCTGGATTCTGATTTCCTCCGCGCTGGTGCTGCTCATGTGCCTTCCGGGGCTCAGCCTGTTTTATGGCGGCCTTGTCAGGGCCAAGAACTTCCTTTCGGTTGCCCTCCAATGCGGTGCCGTTGCGGCGGTCGCCTCGCTCCTCTGGGTCATGGCAGGATATACACTGGCATTCGGGCATGTAACCAATGGCTGGCTGGGCGCGGGCAATGCCTGGATGCTGATCGATCTTGGCAATGTGCGCGACGGGCTGACCATTCCCGAGAGCACTTTTGCCCTGTTCCAGATGACTTTTGCCGCGATAACCCCCGCCCTCATGGTCGGCGCATGGGTTGATCGCGCCCGCTTTGGTTGGGTTGTCGGCTTCTCCGCCCTGTGGAGCCTGATGGTTTATGCCCCTGTGGCACATTGGGTATGGGGCGGCGGCTGGCTGGCCTCGACCATGGGTACGCTCGATTTCGCCGGCGGCATTGTGGTTCATACGACTGCGGGCATTTCCGGGCTCGTAATCGCGCTGCTGCTCGGCCGGCGGCAGGGCTTCCCGGGCACCGCGATGCTGCCCCATGCACCTGGCCTCACCATGATCGGCGCCATGCTGCTGTGGGTCGGCTGGTTCGGCTTCAATGGCGGCTCCGCCCTTACCGCGACGGACGATGCTTCCACCGCGATCATCAACACCCATGTGGCCGCCGCCATGGCCGCCCTTGCCTGGGTGCTGATAGAGCGTTTCACCTTCGGCAAGCCGACCAGCGTTGGTTTTGCGACCGGCGCCATTGCCGGACTTGCCACCGTCACTCCGGCGGCTGGCTTCATCTCGCCCGGCGCGGCGATCCTGTTCGGGGCGCTGGCGGCGGTGGTCTGCTACGGCGCGATCCATCTCTTCAAGATCAAGCTGAAGATCGACGATTCCCTGGATGTCTTCGCCGTTCACGGCGTGGGCGGCATGCTTGGCTCACTGCTGCTTGGCGTGTTCATCTCCCCCGCTTTGGGAGGAACCGGGTTCCCGGAAGGTCTCAACATGGTCACCATGGTGGCCGCGCAGGTCGTGGGTGTCGGTGCAGTCGCAATCTGGTCGGCTATCGCAACAGTGGTGCTGGCTCTGGGTGTGTCGTTCCTGATCCCGATGCGCGTCAGCCCGGAAGATGAGACCGAAGGGCTCGACATTACCAGCCACGGCGAGCGTGGTTGGGAACTGGACTGAGCTTCAGCAGGAATAGGACGTAGCCTTCTTTCGAGAAGGTTGCGCAAATTCAGCCGGTAATTCGGGCCGTTTCGTCGGCAGGCAGATTTGCCGCAAGCATTTCCACAACCTGGCGAACGCCGTCGGCCGTGCCGCCATAGCCGAAATGAGTCACATCCAGTTCGATCTGCAGATCGGATTCGCTACCCAGTCCGCGCGCGGCCGCCGGGGCAACGATCCCGTCACTGGCTGACCATACAGCGATGGTCGGCACGGGCGGCTTGGTCTGGAAGTCCAGGCCTTCCGGCACGTCATCGACAGAATGATCGTTCATAAGGTTATAAAGTCGCCAGGCACGGTTGCGATGCCGGTCGCCTGAGAAGGGACTACCCAGGCTCACAACCTGCGCGATCTTTTCGGGTGTCCGATTGCCAAGGGCCCTCGCCAGAATCCCGCCAAGGCTCCACCCCAGCAGGATTACCTTTCGGCCCTCGCGTTCCGAAATGGAGGCAATGCGTCGCTCCAGCGCTTCCACCAGCCCCACTCGAAATCCGAGATTGAAGCCCTGCTCCCAGCCATAGGCATGAAAGCCCGCACGGTCGAGCGACCGGCGCAGCAGCGCCGTCGACAAATCATCGGTCGTGAAACCGGGCAACACCAGCACGGGCCAGCCTTTGCCGTCCGCCTTGCAATCCACCGGGCTTTGCCATGGGCTGAGCCCCAGCGGGATGGCCGCGCCTGCCTCGCTCAGCAGGCGCCAAAGCGGTGGGAGGGGCGCTTCCCCGGCATTATCAGCCACGTCGCAGCCCCCGCGATCCGTCAATCGCCGGTAAGGATACGGTCAACCAGTTCCTTCACGGTGGGGGTGAAGTTGTTGGAATAGAACGGGTCCTGCTTGAAGCGATAGGCTGCATGGCCCGCAAACATCAAATTGCGGTCAACATCGCCGCCATGGGCGATGTCCTGCAGGGTCTTCTGGATGCAGAAGCTGCGCGGATCGGCCAGACGCCCGGTGGTGTAATCGTCATGGTCCTTCCATGACGAGAAACCGCAATGCGAAAGGCAGCCCATGCAATCGGCCTGATCCTTGCGGATTTCGTTACGATCATCCGGCGTGACGAACACAACCGTATCGTCCGGCGTCTTGAGCGCTTCGGTGAAGCCCTGCGAAGCCCAGACACGTGCGCGTTCGAGATCCTTCGGGGCGACCCAGAAGTTCTTGCCCTTCACGCCGACATCCAGCTGGACGGTATGCTCGCCCGCCTCCACGCGCGAATAGGGAATCTGGCGTTCCGAGCGTGCCTGAAGGTCGAGCAGGAAGGGCGTCTTCACCGCAGAGCTGTAAAAGCCTGTGGGAGAGAACTTGTGCAGCAGCACATCGCCCGGCTCGATCGTGCGCAGCGCGTCCTTCCACTGCTGCGGGATGGGGCTTTCATGCGTCAACAGCGGACGCGTGCCATATTGAAAAGCGATCTGGCCGAGTTCGGGATTATCGATCCAGTCGTTCCATTCGCGAAGGAACCACACGCCGCCGGCCATGATGATGGGTACATCATCCGAAATGCCTTCCGCGCGCATGGTTTCACGCAGGGCCTTCACGCGGGGATAGGGATCTTCCGGCTTCTGGGGGTCTTCAGCGTTGGAGAGGCCGTTGTGACCGCCGGCCAGCCACGGATCTTCATAAACCACTGCGGCCATCAGTTCGCTGACCTTGTGGTAGGAACGCTTCCACAGTGCACGGAAGGCGCGCGCGGAACTGATGATAGGCAGATAATTCACGTTAAAGCGCGCGGCGATCTCCGCAAGCTTGTAGGGCATGCCGGCGCCGCAGGTGACGCCGGTGACAAGCCCACGCGTCTTTTCCAGAACGCCTTCGAGGACAGCCTGCGCGCCGCCCATTTCCCACAAGACGTTGATATTGATCGCCCCGCGTCCGCTGGCGACATCGTAAGCGCGGCGCACCTGCTCCACCGCGCCGTCAATCGCATAGCGGACGAGCTGCTCATGCCGCTCCACGCGCGTGCGCTGGGGATAGAGTTGCGGAATCACATTGCCATTAGCATCGTAGGAATCGGCATTAACCGCGCTGACCGTGCCGATGCCCCCGGCAGCCGCCCAGGCGCCTGACGAGGCGTGGTTGGTGGCAGCAACGCCCTTCCCGCCTTCAATCAGCGGCCAGACTTCCCGGCCACCATATTGGATCGGCCGCAACCCTTTGAAACTCATGTACGTTCCTAAACTATACGCGTCAGACTTACGAGGGCTTCTTCGTTTCCTTTGCCCCCGGCTGACCGCAGGGTTCGATATCTTGTGGCTCGGGCCTGTCGCCCACTGCTTCGAATTGCGCGTAGTACCCGGCAAGCTCAGGTTTACGAACAAATTCGACGAGACGAAAGCCCACATGGTCGAATTCACAGAATAACAGCTTGGGCTCGATGCCGTGCTGGTCAGCCGGACGATCCCGGTCCACCACGATCACCTGTGCGCCCGGGCGCAGCGCCGGGCGCAAGCGCCAGAGAAAGGCGTAGGGCTCCGAAACCTCGTGATACATGTGGATCAGGAACACCCGGTCGAAGCTCTTTTCCGGCAGGCGAGGATCATCCTCCGCGCCGAGCTTGATCGATACGTTGTCGAGCCGTTCACGCTCAACCCGGATGCCGAGGCGCTTGATCGCGGATTCATCGATATCCTGCGCCAGCACGCGCCCGCGCGCACCAACCTTGGAGGCAAGCCGAACCGTGTAGTACCCTTCACCCGCGCCAATATCGGCAACGGTCATGCCCGGCCGGATATTGGCAAGGTCCATCACCGTCTGCGCCTCGCGACGGTCGTCGCGGGCCTGTTCGGAAGAAACGCTGTTGCCGCCCAGATTGGAGACCGGACGATAGGCCCGCGGGAATTCGCGCGCGGTATCCGGCCGGCCGTCATCCTCCTGCTTGAACAGGTTGCAGCCGCCCGCAAGCAACAGCACCCCCGCACAGAAGGCCGCGCGCAATCTCACTCGACATCCTCCACTTCAACCGCCTCGCCAGTTACGCGCTGGGCCAGAGCAGCGGAAATGAAGTCGTCAATGTCGCCATCCAGCACATCGTCAGGCGCAGTCGAGGTAGTGCCCGTGCGCAGATCCTTCACCATCTGATACGGCTGCAACACATAGGACCGGATCTGGTGCCCCCAGCCAATGTCGGACTTGGAGGCATGCTCCGTGCTGGCAGCCTCTTCCCGCTTGCGCATCTCTTCCTCGAACATGCGGGCACGCAGCATGTTCATCGCGATTTCGCGGTTCTTGTGCTGCGAACGGTCCACCTGGCTGGCCACGATGATCCCCGAAGGAACGTGCGTGATGCGCACGGCGGAGTCCGTGGTGTTAACGTGCTGGCCGCCCGCACCCGAGGCGCGATAAGTATCGATCCTGAGGTCGGAGGGATTGATCTCGATCTCGATATTGTCGTCGATCACCGGATAGACCCATACCGAGCTGAAGCTGGTATGGCGCCGCGCCGAGCTGTCATAAGGGCTGATACGCACGAGGCGATGCACACCGCTCTCGGTCTTGGCATAGCCATAGGCGTTCTCGCCCTTGATCAGCAGCGTCGCGCTCTTGATCCCGGCCTGTTCGCCCGCGTGATAATCGACCAGTTCGACCTTGTAGCCATGGCGTTCGGCCCAGCGCGTATACATGCGCTGGAGCATCTCCGCCCAATCCTGGCTCTCAGTGCCGCCTGCACCGGCGTGGATTTCCAGATAGGTGTCGTTGGCGTCAGCCTCGCCCGAAAGCAGGGCCTGCACCTTGTCGGCATCGGCGCGAGCAGCGAGCTGCTTCAGGGCATCCAGCCCTTCGCGCACGACATCCTCATCGCCTTCCATCTCGCCCAGTTCGACGAATTCGATGGCGTTGGCCATTTCCGCCGAAATCTCGTTGACGGTGCCGATCGAGCTTTCGAGGCGGCGACGCTCCCGCATCACGCTTTCGGCGTTCTTCGGATCGTCCCACAAGGTGGGATCTTCGACGCGCGCGTTCAGCTCGTCGAGCCGCCGCACCGCGCGATCCCAGTCGAGCGAACGGCGCACCAGCGCCAGGGCTGCTTCGATCCGGTCAATTTGGGCCTGCCCTTCGGCACGCATGGCAATCTTACTCCGCTAATCCAGCGGCCCGCTTAGCGGAAGACTGCCGATTGTAAAGAAGGGCTGCCCCATGAGGCGACCATATCGCGCCTCGCTCCGCTCAGCGGCCCTTCAG
>MKUB01000014.1:28676-34123 GCA_001898545.1 Sphingomonadales bacterium 63-6
CTGTGTGAATGCCTTGGGGAAGAAATACAGTACCACAGGCCCCTTCTTCAGGGCCTTCGCCAGATCGAAGGTGAAACTCTTGCCCGCCAGCGCGCCCTGGGTTGTGAAGGTCGGAGCCTTCGCCCCCTGAGGAAGCTGTGCCGAAGCTGCGCCGGGCAAGGTGGCGGCCGCCACAATGGCGACTGCTGCAGCCAGGTTACGTGCGATCATTATGCAATCTCCCCTGTGCAATCCTGCAAAGGTTCCGGTTCAATAGAGGCCGCCCTGCTCTTCAGCGAAATTCTTCGGCTGCCGATTATCGGAAGTGCCATTTGTAACGCCCTGCTGCGCCGCTTGTTCCCGCCTGCGTAGTTGCGCCAGGATCATGTCACGCATGGCGTCGATCTCGTCCTGCAAAGCGGCGCGGCGCGGTTCTGTATCCGGCTTGAATGCTTCCCAGATCACACTCGATTTCGGATCGTCCGTAGGCCAGGCACCGAAGATGCGGCGGCCTGTGGCGCGGTCGATCCGGACCATGCGGATACCCGCCGGGGCGACGAAGGGCCGCCCGTTCCAACGCTCGCGGCTTTCATTGACGAATTGCTTGAAGATCGGCGCCGCAATCGTGCCGCCCTGGGCGTAGCCGCCCATGTTGCGCGGCTTGTCGAAGCCCATATAGACACCCGCGACGATATCGGGCGAACCGCCCACGAACCACACATTCGTAGGCCCGTTGGTTGTCCCCGTCTTGCCGAAAAGCGGCAGGTTGAGATCACGCAGCACAACCGCCGTCCCGCGCTGAACAACACCTTCCAACATATGCACCACCTGGAAGGCCGTACGCGGGTCGAGCACCTGCTTGCCCACGGGCTTCAGGCGAGGCATCGCCTTGCCATCCCACTGGGGCATGTTGCAGCCGGTGCATTCGCGCTTGTCGGCGCGCCAGATTACCTTGCCCCGGCGGTCCTGCACGAAATCGATCGTGCTCTGGCCATATTGCACGCCGTGATTGACCAGCGCGGAATAGGCATTGACCATTCGCGCCACGGTGGTCTCCCCGGCGCCCAGCGCGAAGGAAGGATAGGGATCATATTTGCCGATCCCAACGCGGTCGATGGTCTTCACCACATTGGGCATGCCCGAATCCATCGCGATATGGACGGTCATCAGGTTGCGGGACTGTTCCAGCCCCCAGCGCATCGTATGTTCGCCGCCGCCGCGCGCGCCGCCGAAATTGCGGAAGCATTTTTCGCCCAGCGCCGCGCCCTGATAATAGCAATATTCGCCATCGAGGACCATGGTCGCCGGGGTCATGCCCTGATCGAGCCCAGTGGCGTAGACGAAGGGCTTGATCGTGGAGCCGGGCTGCCGCAGCGCCTGTGTCGCACGGTTGAAGCTGTCGAGCCGCGGGTCGAAACCGCCCTGCATCGCCAGAACGCGCCCCGTATTCGGGTCTTCCGCCAGAAAGCCGCCAGAAATTTCCGGAACACTGCGAATGCGCCAGCCATTACCCTCGGGAGTTGCGGCAACGACGTCACCCGCCTTGAGTTTGTCAGGCAGGCCCACCAGAGGCGCTTCCTTGCCGTCGGTAAAGCCGATCCGCGCGGAATTGCCGGAACGGCTGGTTACCACGCCCACGCGCCAGTTCTGATATTTGATCGCAAGGCCGGAACTCTGAAGCTGGCCGCGCCACTCTCCCTTATCCATGTCGATCGTGGCGATAGGCCCGCTCCAGCCTTTCGCGGATTGATAGCGCAGCAGGCCCGAACGCAGCGCGTCGCTACCGGCTTTCTGCAACTCAGGGTCCAGCGAAGTGCGGACCCACAGACCGCCTGCATAGACGCTGTTGGGCCCGTCTTCCGCCTGCTCGCCAAACTTTTCGATCAGCTGGCGGCGCACATCCTCCATGAAGTAACCGGCATCGACCGTGGTATAGTCCGGCCTCTGGGTAACGAGGCCGAGAGGCTGCGCCTTGGCGGCATCGGCCTCTGCCCGGGTGATGAAGCCGTTCTCGACCATTTCGCCCAGCACCCAGTTGCGGCGCTCAATGGCGGAATCATGGAATTGCGGGCGACCATAGCGCTCCGGCGCCTTGGGCAGGATTGCAAGGAACGCAGCCTCATGCAGCTGCAGATCGGCCACATCCTTGCCGAAATAGGCCCGCGAGGCCGCCTGAACGCCAAAGCTGCGGCGGCCGAGGGGAATTTCGTTGAGATAAAGCTCGAGAATTTGCTGCTTGGTCAGCACGCCCTCGATCCTGCGGGCGAGCAGCATTTCCTTCAGCTTGCGGGTGATTGAATATTCGTCCCCCACCAGAATATTCTTGGCGACCTGCTGCGTGATGGTGGAGCCGCCACGCGCGCGCTGGCCGCTGCCGATCTTGCTGACGTAATCGACCACGGCCCCAGCAAAGCCCGTGATATCCACGCCGCCATGGGTCCAGAAGGTCTTGTCTTCCGCCGAGAGATAAGCATTGATCAGCGGCTTGGGAAAATCGCGGAACTGCAACTGAACGCGCCGTTCACGCGCGTAGGAATCCACAATGTCGCCATCGATTCCGCGTACCATGGTGGGCAGCGGCGGCTCATATTCCAGCAGCATCTTCGCATCGGGCAGGTTGCGCGCCAGCAGCAGCCAGACAAGCAACCAGACGAGCAGCAGCCCGACGATGGCGGTGGAGGCCCAGCGAAACGCACGGCTTTGGCGCCAGTTCTCCCGGAACCAGTTCATCACGCTGTGCGCTTCGCGGCGGATCCGGTAATGGATCGATTGCGGGGCGGATTGATTAGTCTCGCTCATGGTCGCGCGCGCCTTAGCACGGCGTGTTCGCCCGATGCCAGAAGGAAGCGCGCCTCTATGCGCCGGGGCGGGAATTGCGCGCGAAGAATATGCGGATGGCACGTTCCATGGCGTCGGCGAACCGCTCCTTGCCTTCCGGCGTTGCGAGCCTCTCCATATCCTGCGGATTGGTCACGAAACCGGCCTCGAACAGAACGGAGGGCACATCGGGCGCGCGCAGGACGGCCAGCGCGGCCGAACGGCGCGGCTCTGCATGGAACGCGATAGCCCCCTCCCCTTCGCGGACGATCAGTTGAGCGAATTCCCCGGCTTCCGCCTGCGCACGGCGCTGCGACAGATCGACCAGAATGGCACTGACCGCATCGCTTTGCCCGGAAAGCGAAATGCCGTTCAAACGGTCGGCATTGTTTTCCCGCGCCGCGAAACGGGCCGCCGCCTCGTCCGAGGCCTTTTCCGATAGGGTATAGACGCTGGCGCCCTGCACCCCGCTTTCACCCCCGGCGGAATCCGCATGGATGGAAAGAAACAGATCGGCCCCGAGCCTGCGGGCGATCTCCGCGCGCTCCTGCAGCACAAGGAAGCGATCATCGTCACGCGTCAGCGCCACGCGGATGCCGCCCTGCTGTAACAGGCGATCCCGCAGCGCCAGCGCCAGCCCGAGAACCAGGCGCTTTTCCTCCAGCCCCTGGCCGGATGCGCCCGGATCGTGCCCGCCATGTCCGGCATCGATCACAACCAGCGGCATGGCGGCGTCCGCCGGCCCCTCCACCTTGGGCAGATTCACCGGCTTGGCAGTGGGCAACTCGATCCTGATGACGTAGGAGCGTCCGAGCGCCGGAACCGGTAGATAAAGGCCAAAGGCATACAGCCCGGCAAGCAGAGCCGGCGGAAAGAGAAGCAGCAGCCAGGGAAGGACACGCAGCGCCATCACCGCACCGCTTAGGTTCGCGGAGCCTAGGGCGACAAGAGGAAATTATGATGTCCCGCGCGCAATTTTCGTGCGCAAAGCGGTTGCCGATGAAAAAACGCAGTGCTAGCACGTTGCAACCGGGCAATTCTGCCTCGCGAGATCCTACCAGCGCTGCTGCTGCCATTGAAGGCGCAGACACCGCCGCGGAGAATCCCCTCGCAGCAATCCCGGCCAATATCCGGGCTATATTTCAGGAAACGCTTTTCCTGGAAAAAAGGTCCGGCCCGCATACAGGTTGATGCCGAAATGAGAATCTTTTGCCCCGTACGATCGCCGCAGCCGCAAGGCTGCGTTGCGATGTCACGGGGCATAGCGGCGCAGCGCACCGGCGACGGGCCGCCCGATCTTATTTTCGCAGACACATTCCGCTTCGCCGGCTGCATGCAGCAGACCGGCGAATTTTCAATTTCCGGCCACCACGATTGGCAACGTCCTCGGGCCGCCGGTTTCAACGCATATGTGCGCGCCGCTTCCATCCATACCGAAAAGGTCGCAGGAACAGGGCGCGCCTGGAGAATTCATAATGGCCACGCGCATGCTAATCGATGCGCGCCACCCGGAAGAAACTCGGGTGGCGGTGCTCAAGGGCAATCGGATTGAGGAGTTCGACTTTGAATCTGCTGAACACAAGCAGATCAAAGGAAATATCTATCTCGCCAAAGTTACCCGGGTAGAACCCTCGCTGCAGGCGGCATTCGTCGATTTCGGCGGCAATCGGCACGGGTTCCTCGCTTTCAGCGAAATCCACCCGGACTATTACCAGATTCCGCGCGAGGATCGTGAAGCGCTGCTCGCTGAAGAAGCTGAAGCCGCCGCCGAGGAAGCCGCCCTGCGCGCTGCCGAGGAAGAAGAGGAAGACGCGCTGGCCGAAGAACGCGAAGGCGATGCCTTTGCAGACGAAATGGCCGGGGAAGACGGTGTCGAGGAAATCGACACTTCCGAAAAGGACGATGTCGCCACAATCGAAGGCGGCGAAATCGCCGATGGCGATGAAGACGACAGCGAAGGCGAAGGCGAAGGCGAAGGCAACGGGGAAGAAGGCGCCGAAGATGGCGACAAGCCCCGCCGTGGCCGCGGTCGTCGCCAGGGCCGTGGCGGCAATCGCGCCCGCGCCAAGGAAGTGGACGAAGTACGCGCCAAGCGCATGGCGCTGCGTCGCCGCTACAAGATTCAGGACGTAATCCACCGGCGCCAGGTGCTGCTGGTGCAGGTCGTGAAGGAAGAGCGCGGCAATAAGGGCGCGGCCCTCACCACCTATCTCAGCCTTGCAGGCCGTTATTGCGTGCTGATGCCCAATTCGACCCATGGCGGCGGGATTTCGCGCAAGATTTCCAACGCTTCGGATCGCAAGCGCCTGAAGCAGATCGTGGCCGAAATGAAGCTGCCCAAGTCCATGGGCTGTATCGTTCGCACCGCCGGTCTCCAGCGCACCAAGCCGGAAATCAAGCGCGACTTCGATTATCTCGCCCGTCTGTGGGACGAAATTCGCGAGAACACGCTGAAGAGCTCCGCACCGACGCTGATCCATTCGGATAGCGATCTGGTGAAGCGCGCGATCCGCGACATCTACAATCGCGACATCGAGGAAGTCGTTGTGGAAGGCGAGCTTGGCTACAAGGCCGCCCGCGACTTCATGAAGCTGCTGATGCCCAGCCATGCACGGCGCGTGAAGGCCTATTCGGACCCCGTACCGCTGTTC
>MKUB01000015.1 GCA_001898545.1 Sphingomonadales bacterium 63-6
CCCCCGTGAAGGCGCCCTTTTCATGGCCGAACAACTCGCTTTCCAGCAGGTTTTCCGGGATCGCCGCGCAATTGATCGCAACGAAGGCTCCGCCCTTGCGGTCGCTCGCCTCGTGCAGGCCGCGCGCCAGCAATTCCTTGCCGGTGCCGCTCGCCCCCAACAGCATTACCGAGACATTGGTATTGGCCACCCGCTCGATAGTGCGCGCCACGCGGACCATTTCCGGCGCCGCGGTGATGAGGCCGCCCAGCACCGTATTGCCATCCCCCGCGCGCGCCTGAAGCGCCCGGTTTTCCGCCTCGATCCGATGGAGATTATAGGCCCGGCGGACGATCAGGCCCAGTTCCTCTATATCGACCGGCTTCTGGTAGAAATCATAAGCCCCGCGCTCGATGGCGTTGAGCGCGCTTTCCCGCGCGCCATGGCCGCTCGCCACGATCACCTTGGTATCGGGCTTGATCGCCATGATCTCTTCCAGCACGGCAAAGCCTTCGCTCGTGCCGTCCGGGTCTGGCGGCAGGCCCAGATCGAGCGTGACCACCGGCGGCTCTTCCGCGCGCAGCGCCGCGATGGCAGAGGCCCGGTCACCCACGATAGTCACATCGAAATCGTCATATGCCCATTTGAGCTGAGCCTGCAGGCCCGCATCGTCCTCGACGATCAGGAGTCTCGGCAGGGATTTGGACTTGCTCTCGGACATTATGCAACCTCGGTAGTGCCGGGCAGGCCGTTGGCGACCCGGAATTCAATCGTATCGTCGGGAACATCCGCCAGCGTGGCCAGCGGCAGGCGAATGATGAAGCGGGTGCCGATGCCTTCGCGGCTTTCAACATCCAGCCGCCCGTTCATCGCCCGGATCAGCTCGCGCGCCTCGAAAGCGCCAATACCGAAGCCGCCGGGCTTTGAGGAATGGAACGGCTTGAACAGGCGCGACCGGATGAACTCCGCGCTCATGCCCGCGCCGGAATCGAGAATTTCGATCCGGCAATTGAGCCCGTCCACCAGCACGCTGAGCAGCACTGCCGCATCGGGCGGGCTGGCATCGATGGCATTCTGCACCAGATGGACCAACGCCTGTTCCAGCGCTTCGGCATTGGCGAGCACAATGCATTTCTGCCGCTCCACCAGATAGACCGGATGCTGATCGGCATAACGCGCCACCACCCGGTCGAGACAGGTGATGACATCGAACTGATCGGGCGGCTCGTTGCCCGCCGCGCCATAGCGCCCCAGACGCGTCAGCAGGGCGTTCAGCTTGTCCGTGCTGTTGCGCAGGGTAACGAGCATATCCGCGCGGAATTCCGGCTTGTCAGCGTGTTTTTCCGCATTGCGCGCCAGAAGGGAGAGCTGGCTTGCCAGGTTCTTGATGTCATGCATCACAAAGGCGATCCGGCGATTGAACTCGTCGAAACGATGCGCCTCGCCCAGTGCCTCCTGCCCTGCCTGTTCGGCAAGATAGCTGGCGAGCTGCTGGCCGACCACGCGCAGCAGGTCGAAATCCTCCCAGTCGAGGCGACGCGCCACTGCCGGGCGGGCCAGCACCACCATGCCGATCATGCGCTGATAATGGATCAGCGGAACCATCGCCCAGGCGCGGCGGCTGTCAAACAGCCATTCGGGTACGAATTTGCGCTCTCCCCGGCTCTGCCGACCCTGCCGCAGATCGTCGAGATCGAGAACGAAGCTGTGTTGCTCGAAAAACCGGGCAGCCTCGCCGTTCAGCGCCTGCGCGGGAACGTCGATCTCCGGCCATTGCCAGCGGGAATCCAGCCGGAAATCCCCATCCTCTCCAGGCGTGAGCAGCAACCCGGCTGGGCTGTCAGTAATGTCGGCCACGGCCTGCACCACGCGTTCGTGCAGCGGTGTTACCTGTTCGCCGCCCCGTGCGATCGTTTCGGTGAAGCGCAGCCATTCGGCGCGATAATCATAGCGGTGCTGGAACAGGTGCTTTGCCAGGATCACCCGCAGCCAGCCACGCAACCGCCGGGAGGGCAGGATAAGCAGCGCCGCCACGCTGGCAGCCGCAAGAAACGCCAGCTGCACGATCCGGGCGAACTCACTGCCCGCATAGGACAGCGCCTGCGCCACAGCCACCATCGCCACCAGATAGGCGCCGATCACCAGCAACGAGAAGGATTGGAACGCCACCGAACGCGAAGGCCGCAGGCGCAGGTCATTGCTGGCATTGGACGCGCCCAGCGCAAACAACCCGACCATCACCATCATCATTACACCGCGCAGATCGCCAAGCGTCTGCGGCAATTCTCCGGTGAGATAGGCAATCGTGTAGAGGTTGAGGTCGTAAAGCCACATCAGGCCCAGCGCGGCAGCCGGCCAGCGCAGGTTGAGCCGACCGGCGGGCGACGCCCCGACATAGAGGTTATGCACCAGAACCAGCGCGCCCACCGTACAAAGCAGGCGAAAGGCAACCGACAGGTTGAACAGCATTCCCGAAATGCCGAGCATGTCGGAAAACAGCACCAGGGCGAGCTGGAGTATTTCCACGAAGACCAGCGCCACCACCACCGGGCGGATCGGGCGCATGCTTTCGTGTCGGCCATCATTGGCAAACAGCCGGTACAGTGCCCAGAACCAGGCGAAATAGCTCATGCTCAGGAAGATGCGGGTGCCGGTCGCCTGGGGGCCCATCACCGCCACAGCTACCGCCCACAGCGCCGAAATGGTGAGGCCGGACAGGATGGAATCCCCCGCCTGCCCCAATTTCTCGCGCCGCGGATAGAACCAGCCCGCAAAGCCGAACAGCAGTGTTGCCGCAGCCACATGCAGCACGACCATCAGCGTCTGCCAAATTCCGTCGATCATCGTGCGCCTTCCCTCCACAGCACGACGCGCAGGGTCTGCAACAGGATCAGCAGGTCCAGGAAAGGCGTGTAATTCTTCGCGTAATAGAGATCATATTCCAGCTTCTGGCGCGCATCCTCGATAGAGGCGCCATAGGGGAAGTTGATCTGCGCCCAGCCCGTAATGCCCGGCTTCACCATGTGCCGTTCGGCGTAGAAGGGCAGCTTGTCTTCCAGATCTTCCACGAATTGCGGCCGTTCGGGGCGCGGGCCGACGAAGCTCATCTCCCCTTTCAGCACGCTCCAGGTCTGGGGCAGTTCGTCGATCCGCACCTTGCGGATGAAGCGGCCGATGCGGGTAACACGCGGATCGTTGGTCTGCGCCCATTTCGCCCCGTCCTTCTCCGCGTCGATCCGCATGGAGCGCAGCTTGATCAACTCGAAAGGCTGGCCATAGAGCCCCACCCGCGTCTGACGGAAGAACGCCGGCCCCCGGCTGTCGATCTTCACCAGCAGCGCGAAAAGCAGAATCAACGGGAAGGTCAGCAGCAGCAGGATCGAACTGACGGTGATGTCGAACAGGCGCTTCACTGCGCTGGAAACGAAGCGGCCTGAACTGAAACCGTCGGAGAAGATCAGCCAGGAAGGGTTCACCGTGTCGAGGTCCACCCGGCCGGTTTCACGCTCCATGAAGCTGGAAAAATCGTTCACATGGACGCCGGCCGTCTTGATCCGCAGCAGGTCTTTCATGGGAATGGCATTGCGCCGTTCTTCCAGCGCCAGCACCACTTCCGACGCACCGAGATTTTCCACGAAGCGATTGAGATCGTGAATGGCAGAGCGCGAAATCGCCTCTTCCACCACCTTGCCCGTATCGCTCATCGCGATGTAGCCGACGATGGAAAAGCCGCTTTCCGGCCGTGCGCCCAGTTCCCGCAAACGCTGCGCCCGCAGTCCCGCGCCCAGCACCAGAACGCGGCGGCGAAACGCCTGCGCGCCCAAGATGCCTCCCACAATCAGGCGATTGAGCATCAGGAAAACGACAGCCAGCCCCATCGCATAGGCCAGGGTGGAGCGCCAGAATGTCTGCCCGGGAATCAGGAAATCGATGAAGATCAGCGCGAGCACGCCCAGGCTCACCGCTACCAGCAGCCGCGCGCCTGCATAGCGCATGGAACGCAGCGCATCCGCGCCATAGACGCCGACGGAGATCATCGCCGTCAGCACCACCGCCGCCGCGCCCGCAAGCCAAGGCAGACGGTCGGCGAAGAGCCCCATCTCCATGCCGATCTGCCCCGCGCGCAGCTTCCACGCCAGTTCACCGGCCGCGATCAGCAGCCCGAAATCGAACAGACCCAGCAGCAGCACCGCATGCGGGATATAATGTTTGAAGAGGCGGATCATCGCTCCATTTCTGCATTGGCCCGCACCTTGCGAGCGCTGGCAGGGTTAACAGGGAGAAATGAACTGTCGGTAAATTTTACAGAGCGCAAGTGCCATTCGGCTTTCGCTTGGCCCGAATGGCCCAAGCATCAACGGGTGACGGACAGTCTAGCCCAAATGGCCGGTCTATCGGCGATTTCGCCCTTCTCAACAGCATCGATATAGGTAAGCGCAGCGGCTC
>MKUB01000016.1 GCA_001898545.1 Sphingomonadales bacterium 63-6
ATCAGGGCCGCCTGCATCGAATACTCGCCCGGCGAGAGATTGTCGAAACCGTTGGAGGCGAATCCGCCTGCTTCAAAGCCGGGTTTACCGCTGGCAATCGCGTAAAGCACCGCCCCCGCAATTGCGGCGCCCAGCACTTGGGCGATCCAGTAGGGGATAAGCTCTTTCCAGCTGAAACGGTTGGCCACGGCCAGCCCCAGCGAGACTGCCGGGTTGAAATGGCCGCCGGAAATGCCGCCCAGTGCATAGGCCATGGTCAGCACGGTAAGGCCGAATGCCAGCGCCACGCCTGCAAAGCCGATCCCCAGTTCCGGGAAGGCTGCGGCCAGAATAGCCGAGCCGCACCCGCCGAACACCAGCCAGAACGTGCCGATAAGCTCGGCTGTCAATTTCCTGGTCATGTCCCTTCTCCTCTCCTGTTGAGGAGGGCAGGGTAGACCTGTCTGTCGTCAGGGACGAAGGAAAACTTAACCATTCCGGGCACAGCTTCGGATGTGACGCCCGCAGCGGAGTGTCTATCTCTTGCCTGCGCCCGACATCGCCCGGCTGCGTGCGCGGCGTTGCACTGCCTGGAACAGGGCATCGAGATCGTCGGCATCGACGTCCAGCAATTCGTCCCATTCCTCCAGCACTGCATCGAGATCCTCGCGCCGATAGAGCGTGTCGTTCACGGGAGAGGGAGGCTTGGGCATGACGTGGGGCCAGGCATGGCCGGTAAGGTTGTTATAGAGCCAGCCCACCAGCACCAGTGTGCCCACATTGGCGGCAAAGGGGATCATATGGGCATAGGTCCATTGTTCTGCCCCTGTAGCTCCCAAAGCACAGAGCAAAGCGCAGGCGCCGCCCGGCGGGTGGAGGCAGCGGGTCAGCGTCATCACCGCGATGGCCACGCCTACTGCCGCGCCTGCCGCGATCCAGGGCGTGCCGAACAGATGGCCGGCGGTAAGGCCCACCAGCGCGGAAAGCAGGTCTCCCCCGATCACCGGCCAAGGCTGGGCCAGCGGACTGGCCGGAACGCAGAACACCAGCACCGCCGATGCGCCGAGCGGGGCGACCAGCCAGGGCAGGCTGCCCATGCTCGCAGGCCCGCCCGCCAGGCGGACGATGCCGTAAGTGAATGCCCCCGCCAGAAAAATCCCCAGAGCCGCACCCAATGCTCCGCGCAGCCAGCCGAGATGGCCGAAAGCGTGCTGGCGCTCTAGCGCGGCAGTGGTGCGGAGAATGCGGGCAAGCATGGAGAGGTTCGGGTCCGGAAGATCGCGCGGGCCCTAGCGCGGTTATTGTCAGCGTCAAGTGCGGCTGAACCCCAGGACGCTTTCCCGTGAGCCATGGGAAAAGGCCGCATAATCGCGGCTTTCCTACATGGCCAAGCCATGCCAAAGTCCCGCCATGCTTGGAATTCCGCCAGATTCTGCGCGTCCGACCGCATCGCCGACACCCGTTGGAGGGGCCGCTGGAGGGGGAGCGGATTATTCCCCTGCACAGTGTCAACCTTGTCAACTTCGACAGGAAACCAATCGGGAACATGAATGGCCACCGCCCATTGCAGCGGGCAGAGAGGCTACCCATATTCCCGGTTAAATGATGGGAAATCCTTCCCTGCGCCCTATGCGGCGCACCAGAAATTTGGATATAGCGGCGTAATGAACCTCTACCCTCTTCTTCCCTTGCGCGACATTGTCGTTTTCCCCGGCAGTGTCGTTCCGCTCTTCGTGGGTCGCGAAAAGTCTGTCGCGGCGCTTGAAGAGGCTATGGCGGGCTCCAAGGACATCTTCCTTGTCGCTCAGCTGGACCCGGGCTGTGACGATCCCGAGCGTGATGACCTCTATGACATGGGCGTGGTCGCCCAGGTGCTGCAGCTGCTCAAGCTGCCCGACGGCACTGTGCGCGTTTTGGTGGAAGGCCAGCAGCGCGCGAAGCTGGAAAGCCTGCGCGAGGAAGGCGGCTTCGTGGTCGCCCAGGTCGAGCATATGGAGCCTGAATTCGCCGGCGGCACCGAAGTGGCAGCGATGATGCGCAGCGTGGTCGAGCAGTTTGCCGAGTATGCCAAGCTCAACAAGAAGGTTCCTGAAGAGCTTGAGCAGGAACTGGCCGAGATCGACGATGCCTCGCGTCTGGCGGACATGATCGCGCATAATCTCAATGCCAAGGTTTCCGACAAGCAGGCCCTGCTGACCGAGCCCGATCCGATGAAGCGGCTGGAAATGGCCTATGGCTTCATGGAAGGCGAGCTGTCCGTCCTGCAGGTGGAGCGCAAGATCCGTGGGCGCGTGAAGCGCCAGATGGAAAAGACCCAGCGCGAATATTACCTCAACGAACAGCTCAAGGCGATCCAGAGCGAGCTGGGCGGGGATGGCGAAGAAGCCAACGAAATCGCCGAGCTTCAGGAAAAGATCGAGAAGCTCAAGCTCTCCAAGGAAGCCCGCACCAAGGCACTGACCGAGCTGAAGAAGCTCAAGACCATGCAGCCGATGAGCGCGGAAGCCACTGTGGTGCGCAATTATCTCGACGTGTTGCTGGGCCTGCCCTGGGGCAAGAAGTCGAAACTGAAGAAGGATCTGGGCCGCGCTCAGGAAACCCTCGATCAGGATCACTATGCGCTCGACAAGGTGAAGGACCGGATCGTCGAATATCTGGCGGTGCAGGCCCGTTCCAACAAGCTGAAGGGGCCGATCCTGTGCCTCGTCGGCCCTCCGGGCGTGGGCAAGACCAGCCTCGGCAAGTCCATCGCGAAGGCGACCGGGCGCGAATTCATTCGCCAGTCGCTGGGCGGTGTGCGTGACGAGGCCGAGATTCGCGGTCACCGGCGCACTTACATTGGCTCGCTTCCGGGCAAGATCGTGTCGAACCTCAAGAAGGCCGGCACCTCCAACCCGCTGTTCCTGCTCGATGAGATCGACAAGCTCGGCCAGGATTTCCGGGGCGATCCCTCGGCGGCGCTGCTCGAAGTGCTCGATCCGGAACAGAACGCCAAGTTCCAGGACCATTATCTGGAAGTCGATATCGACCTTTCGGACATCATGTTCGTCTGCACGGCGAACAGCCTGAACCTGCCGCAGCCGCTGCTCGATCGCATGGAGATCATCCGGCTGGAAGGCTATACGGAAGACGAAAAGGTCGAGATCGCCGAACGGCACCTGATCGAAAAGCAGGTGAAGGCACATGGGCTCAAGAAGGGTGAGTTCACGCTCACCAACGAGGGTCTGCGCGATCTGATCCGCTATTACACTCGCGAGGCGGGCGTGCGTACGCTGGAGCGTGAAATCGCCCGGCTGGCGCGCAAGAGCCTGCGCCAGATATTGGAAGGCAAGGCGGAAAGCGTGACCATCACGCCGGAAAACCTCGCCGATTATGCGGGTGTGCGCAAATATCGCCACGGCGTTTCGGATGAAGAGGCGCAGGTGGGTGCAGTTACCGGCCTTGCCTGGACCGAGGTTGGCGGCGAATTGCTGACCATTGAAAGCGTGACCACGCCCGGCAAGGGCGAGGTGCGGACCACCGGCAAGCTGGGCGAAGTGATGAACGAGTCCGTGCAGGCCGCTTTCAGCTTCGTGAAGGCGCGGGCACCGGCCTATGGCATCAAGCCCTCGATCTTCCAGCGCAAGAACATCCACATCCACTTGCCCGAAGGGGCGGTGCCGAAGGATGGGCCTTCCGCCGGTATCGGTATGGTGACCTCCATCGTGTCCTCGCTCACCGGCATTCCGGTGCGCCCGGATGTGGCGATGACCGGCGAAGTGACGCTTCGCGGGCGGGTTCTGGCAATCGGCGGGCTCAAGGAAAAGCTGCTTGCGGCTTTGCGCGGCGGCATCAAGACGGTGCTGATCCCGGAAGAGAACCGCAAGGATCTTGCCGAGATTCCCGACAATGTGAAGCAGGGGCTGGACATCATTCCGGTCAGCCATGTGGATCAGGTGCTGGAGCGGGCATTGACTGCCGTGCCGGAACCTATCGAATGGAGCGAGGAAGACGATCTGGCGAGCCAGCCGAATCCCGCTTCGGTGGCACCCGGCACCACCGCCACCGCTCATTGAGAATCGCTCGCAAAGAGTGATTCGAACCGGTCCGGCCCCCGTCACGACAGCCATGTGACGGGGGCGGACTGCTCATGTGACACCGCTGGAAAGCACGTCTCGTCGCGTTAGTGACTAAAATTGTGAAAAAACCGCGCAATTGCGTGTGTTTTGCCTTTGACAGGGCGCTTAAAAATCGCTCAATTCCCGCCACCCGAGAGGCGATTCAAAACCATAGTCAAATCCGGCACATCTCAGAGGGGGTTCCTTTACGATGAACAAGAACGAACTGATCGGCGCTGTTGCC